>JAYVHJ010000380.1:0-3280 GCA_043771315.1 Raineyaceae bacterium | reverse complement strand
CCACGTGGGGTTATGATTGTTAAACCCTTTCAGGGTTTTTAATACAGTTTTCTTTGTAGAAACAACCCCAACGGGGTTGAACTATCATAACCCCACGTGGAACGTGGGAAAACAGCAAAAATTCACAATTAAAGTTATTTTTTTGATTTCCATTTGCTTTCCATATAAAGTTGTTGTGCATCTTTGATGGCTTGATAAGCGGCTGCGCTATCGTCCCAACCTTCCACATCAACTTTTTTCTTCTCCAAATCTTTATAAACTTGGAAAAAATGCTCAATTTCTAGCTTTAAATGGGGAGAAACCTCTGACAAATCATAAATATGATTCCAAATAGGGTCGCTCACAGGCACACAAAGAATTTTTTCGTCAGGTCCTTTGTCGTCGTGCATTTTGAAAAGTCCAATAGGGCGCACCTCAATAATACAACCAGGAAAAGTTGGCTCTGTAACAAGTACGAGGGCATCTAGGGCATCTCCATCACGTGCAAGCGTTTCAGGAAAGAAGCCATAATCCGTTGGATAGTGCATAGAAGAAAAAATCATACGGTCATAACGCATCATTTTCTTTTCATAATCAAATTCATATTTATTCCTGCTACCTTTTGGTATCTCTACAATGGCATCAAGCGTAAAATCTGGCTTGGTTTCTGTGGTTTCAGTTATTTTTTCAGACATATTTTTAGAGTTTTTATTTTGTTCTATTGATAAGAAAACTGCTTTCTTGCTTTGTAAAGCCTACTTTTGGGTAATATTCCATTGCGGTTGGTACAGAAAGTAGCAATATCATAGATTGTTCTCCTAACATTTCTTTGGTGAGTTCTATAAGTTTTTTGCCTATTCCTTCTTTTTGATAGTCTGTTCGTACTGCCAAATCTGCTAAATAGCAGCTCCAAACCCAGTCCGTAATAGAACGTGCTATACCTACGAGTTGTTCATTGTGCCACGCAGTTGCTACAATATCAGAGTTATCATACATTTTTTGTATTCTATCTGCATCTTTTGTTGGTCTTGGAAGCTCTGCATTATCATAAAGCGCAATAATTTGCGCTGTTTTTGGTATGATAGTGGTACTAAAAGTAATATTCATTTGAAATGTAATTTTTAATGATTTCACGCTACAAACATACACAAAAATTGTAGTTTTTTGTTAGAAATTTCATTTTTATACTTCTATCATAAATCTTACTAAATTTGCGCCTGCTTCTAGTTCCAATTTTTTGCGTAGGCGTTGTCTATTTTTATCAAAACTATCAGGAGAAATGTGCAAAATCTGCGCAATATCTTTGTTATTGAGGTTCATACGCATATAAGCACACATACGCAAGTCGTTGTTTGAAAGTTTTGGATAATTATTTATCAAACGCTCAAAAAAGCCCGTATGTACGAGTTCAAAGTGCATTTTGAACTTATCCCAATCATCATCAATTTTAATAGAACTATCAATTTGTTTGATGATTTTTGAGGTTTCTAAATTTGGTTTTTCCTTTTCTAATGTTGTTTTTAGCTCTCCCAAAACTTCATTTTTTTGTATGATATGTAGGGTTGCGCTGGCAAGTTCTTGGTTTTTGTAATCTAAATCTAGTTGATGTTTTTCTTGTTGTATTTGGTTTAATTGCTGTTGCATTTGCAAACCTTCTTGAAGTTTTTGGGCTTCTAGTTGTTTTAAGTCATTTTCTATGGCAAGAAGTTTATTTTCTTCTTGTTTTAGTTCATTTTCCACTTGCAAACGGTTATTTTCTTCTTGTTTGAGATTTCTTTCATTGATAAATATTTTTTTATTTTGAAGATTATTTCTATAAATCAAAAATAAAATAATAAAAATTAGGACAGAAAGTACCATTAAAGCATAGTTAGTATAAGTTTTCTGCTTTATTTCTGATTGTTGAATTTTTATTTGTGCATCTTTTTTCTCGTCATTGTATTTTGCTTCTAATTTTACTATTTTTTCTGTACGTTCTTTGCTTTGTATGCTATCTTTGAAAAAGTAGTATTTTTTAGTCAAAAAAAGTGCTTTTTCGTAATCTTTTTTCCCTTCATAAAATAGTGCTTGCGTATAATAAAAGTCTTTCAAAAGCTCAAATGCCTGTGTTTTTTGGATAAGAGAATCCGCCAGATTAAGGTATTTTTGCGCTGTAATAAAATCTTTTTGCCTGAAATTCAGTTCTGCAAGAAGCAAAGAAACAGAGGTAAGGTTATAATTATCATTGATTTCAATTTGGATTTTTTCAGCATTTTTCAGAAATAAAGTAGCTTTTTCAAAATCTTTTTTTTCTAACCAAATTTTTCCAAGTTGCATAGAACTTTGTGCGAAAATCCGTTGATTACCTATTTTTTCAGCATTTATGCGTGTTTCTTCAAAGTATTTGATAGCGTTTGTGGTGTCTTTAATATGGAGATAAAGCATACCCAAATTATTGAGTGTATTCACCCAGTTAGCCTTATTATTAATTTTTTTGTATAATTTTTCTGCTTTTAAAGCATATTCCAAGCATTTCTCTAATTTTTCATCAGCAAAATAAACCCCAGACAAATTGTTGTAAGCATTCCCCAAACCAGCATCATTTTTGATAGTTTCTGCTATAAAAAGACTTTTAAGGTGGTTTTCCACTGCATTTTCATAGTCGCCCATACCCGTATAACACAAACCTGCAAAAGTATAACCTCGCATCTCAAAAAGTGGGAAATTATATTTTTGCGCCATCAAAATTACTTCTTTATACTTAATAAGTGCTTCTTTGAGGTTTCCTGTAAGTTCCAACGCCACACCACGCCAACATTCTGCCTCTGTCATTCCTTTTTGAAATGATAGTTTTTCAGCCAAAATATAGGCTTCATCAGCATATTTTTTGGTATTTTTTGGGTCAATATAAAAAAAATGGTACGCAATTTTATTTTTGATATTGACAAGATTGGTATCTTCTTTTGTTGTTTTGAAAAGGTTTGTAAGGCTATCTATTTGAGGCGTTTGTGCCTGCAAATAAGGATTTAAAAGCAATAAACATAGTTTTAGTAGAAAAAAAAGAAGAAGTATTTTTTTCATCAATAAATTTATAATCAACATTTCGTATTCATTCACAATTACTTATATTTTCAACAAAAATAGTTCATTTTTATTGTTGATACAAATAAAATCACTTAAAATAGATTTTTATTTCTCTAAAATTCATAACTTGCAACGCTTTTTTAATCAATTTAAATGTTAATCATAATAATAATCATTATTATTTATATAGCTATCTTCAAATGAAACCAAAAGGAATATTAGTAATTATTGGCGGTGC
>JAYVHJ010000379.1:0-7502 GCA_043771315.1 Raineyaceae bacterium | reverse complement strand
GTCCCAAAATGGTTGCAGCAGCCCCAATCCTATCTAACTCATTGATAACGAGATTAAAACGAGTCATTCTCTCAAAAACTTCTGAATCTGAAATTTTTTCTAAAAACCAGTCGTGTATGCTTGTGGCAAGGTCATAAGTACCTTTTCTGACAAAATTAAGGTCATAATTGGTTTTTGTAGCAAGATTAGTACAAGTTTCTTCTAGTGATTCTATGGCGGTAGCTATTTCACCAGGAATACGCTCACTTTCTTTGTAGTCTGCCATTACGCCTGCCAACATAAAACCCAATAAAAATACGCCCGCAGACACCAACAAAGCAATATCACTTAGTTCTACAATACCTTGAAATTCAACAAGATAAAATAAAATAAGTTTGCAAACAACAGCACCTAACGCATAAGGCAGGGCAAGAAACATTAGTTTCCATTTGACTTTAATCATTTTAAAAAATATTTTGAGTTGATAGTTAGTTGATTTATAAGTAATTACGTTATAAAATTATCAAATTGTTATCAAATTGTTATGTAATTATTAACGCAGGGTTAAAAATATTACTTAATTTTGGTTTTTGCAAATAAAATTCTAATTTTATTAGTATTTATTTCATTTTTCTTATTAAAATGAATATTTTTGTTAGTTTTACATTCCTATAATAAAAATAAAAAACTATGAAAAATCAACTAAAAAATCAAATTATTAAACCGCTTTTTGTGGCGTTTTTGCTTGTCAATATATGTTTTATTGATGTTTTTGGACAAAAAAACTACAAAGAAGCCCTTGCCAACGCAAAAGCCAAGATAGCTGAAAAAGACTATACCAATGCTATTCCTTTTTTGGATAAAGCCATTGGTTTTAAGCCAAAAGTTGCTGAAAACTATTATTTGAAAGGGGTATGCCACTATTTCATCAATAAAGAAAAAGAAGCAATTCCTTTTTATGATGAAGCAATCAAGCTAGATAACAAAAAATGGGAATATTTTAAAAGACGTGGAGATGTTTTGTACAACACCAGTCAATATACACAATCTCTTCCAGATTATCTCAAAGCAATAGAATTAGAGCTAACCAAGAAGAATGATACCCTTTTTCAGTATTTGGCGGATAATTACCGTATGTTGGAAAATTTCCAATTTTCTGTGGATAATTATGACAAAGCAATAAATCTCAATAATAACAACCCAAAAACATATTTTGATAGAGCATATATGCACGTACAACTCAAAAATAAAGATAAAGCCTGTGCGGACTATAAAAAATCTTTTGAAATTGGGGAGAAAAACATCAATAAGTTTCTTGAAGCTGATGTAAACAAATATTACATTGCCAAAACAGAGGCGTATTCACTACTTTCTTGTGAGTGGGCAAAACCTAAAAAAGATAATAGTGTAGTAAACACTACAAATGTGGAAGTAGTGCCTTTTACGGGTACTATTATTACCTCAAAAGGGCTTACTTATGAAAAATTAGAAGTTTCTCCTGAAGATGGAGGTGGTTTTGTTACGAGTGCGGTTTTTGCGTATGGAGATGAGTTTAATATTAAGCTAAAAAAACCAACAAATTTTAATTTGGATAACAATAAAGCGCATATAGGTGTTGGATTTAGTATTTTTGATGGAGAAAAATCACTTGGAGGACAAGAAAATATTTTTAAAGAAAATAACACGCTTGATGCAGAAACGCTTAAAAGTTTAAGTTTGTCCATTAATTTTACAAAACCATTAGTTTTTGATAAAACTTACACGCTAAAAGCTAAGTTTTTTGATAATTTGAGTAATAGAATGATTTTGTTGGATATGCCATTTATGCTTGCTGATAGCACTTCTAAGGCTAATTCTGTCAATAATACCAAAAATACTATAGCTAATGACGTGTATACGTCAGCCTCAGGCGAGGTAGAAATTAAGAAAATAACGGATTTAATCAACAAAAAAAACGTAAAAATAAATAGCGTTTTTCTTTCACAAACAAAGAATTTTAGTAATAATGTGGTGGTGCGTTATTCTTTTGTAGATAAATATACAGGTGAAAGAATTTATTTAAGTGATTTTAAAAACTTGACTATTAGCACTTTTGCAGGTGAAAAAGGTTTTAATGTGCCGTTAGAAATACCACAAACACACGGAAATTATACTTTGTGGATAGAAGTAAAAGACAAAAAAGATAAAAATAAGATTTGGTGTGCGTGCTATCCCATAGGTATAAATTAATTAAAAGTGGTAATAATGTATTTGAAAATAACAATTAAATAAAACTTTTTTAATAAAATTATTAACTAAAAAATGTATGAAATTAGCTGCTGTTGATGTGGGTTCTAATGCTGCTCGTTTGCAGATTTGCCGTGTGATTACTAAAAGAAGTGGCATTGATTTTAAACTTTTGGAAAGTATCCGCTTTCCTTTACGTTTGGGGGAAGATGTATTCAAAGATAAATATATCAGCCCGCAAAAAGAGCAAAACATAATGAAATTTTTTGGGGCGTGTAAGCTCCTAATGGAACTTCACGAGGTTGATGATTACCTGATGTGTGCCACTTCTGCTATGCGTGATGCCAAAAATGGTGCGGAAATAGTCCAAAAAATTAAGCAAGAATTAGACTTAAATCTGACCGTTATTACAGGAAATCAAGAAAGTGAATACGTCAATAAAGCTATTTTGCGCAATATGGACGACAAAAACTATCTAAATATTGACGTAGGTGGAGGAAGTACCGAGATTAGTTTGTTTTGTGAGAGAGAACTAATTATTTCTAAATCTTTTGAAATTGGTTCTGTACGACTTTTGCAAAATGCTG
This sequence comes from Raineyaceae bacterium, assembly GCA_043771315.1. Classification (GTDB taxonomy): domain Bacteria; phylum Bacteroidota; class Bacteroidia; order Cytophagales; family Thermonemataceae; genus JANYGM01. The sequence goes on along the minus strand of JAYVHJ010000379.1, from coordinate 4,710 downwards.
TAGATAAATCCGTTTGGAAAGAAATGCAGGAATGGGTAGAAAATCATATAGAAGGTGTTTTACCAAAGCTAACAGGCATTGGGATTGGCGGAAATATCAACAAAATTGCGGCTATGGTCAAGGGAAAAGAAAAGAAAATCATTACTGTAAAAGACATTGAAGATGTCCAAAAGCAACTAGAAGGTACTTCTTTGGAGTACCGCATCAATGAACTTGCTCTTAATCCTGATAGAGCAGATGTGATTTTGCCCGCCTCTAATGTCTATCTTTCCATTATGAAATGGGCAAAAGTCAAAGAAATGATAACGCCTGGTGTAGGATTAAAAGAAGGTATTATTGAGGTGCTTATAGAAAAACATCAGGTAGAAGTAAGCGGTTTGCGTGGCTTGGCTTATAGCGAGTAAAATCAATTACAGATGAATAATTACGAATAAATAATTACGAATTTCAAATTACGTCATTTCCCGTAATTTGAAATTCGTAATTGAAACTATTTCTTTGGTTTTGGTAATTTTTTGAGTGTTTCTACCATAAAACCAGCTTTAAAGAATGCTTTTTTGAGCATATCTGCAAACTCAAAAACATTTTCACTTATATGGTGATTAGAGGTTATTTCAGACAAACTATCCCCATAATCAGTTTCAAAACGCCATTGTTTCCATTCTTTGGCTAAATTTAGTTTTCCCCCATATTTTATACCTATATAAAGTTTTTCCAAATCCCCATTTATCAAAAAAGCTAGTTTTTGAACATCAACTTTATCTCTATCACACTCATTTACAAGGGTTTGCAAAGCATAATAAACATTGTGAGAAGATGCACCAAAATCTTTGTGATTGAGCAAATAAATCAAATCAAACATATCCTTAAAACGTGGTCTGACAAGGCATTGATGCAGTTTCCACGCTACTTGCAAGGCAAGTGGAGGCGTGTTTGGGATAATAAAAGGCTCACCTTCCAAAGGCGTGTAAAGCAGGGGAATAGGCTCTTGGTCTATCTCCAAATTAAAAGAAATGTCCAAAGAAATATCTATTTCCTCGCCCTCCACAACAGCAATCAAATCTGTATTGGTTGTTGGAAAATCATCAGACATTGCATAATCAATACATCTCCAAAAAAGATTTTCCTGAAAACTATTAAACTTGACATTGTCGTCCAATGATAATTCTGTAACAAGCGTTGTCCAATTTGTAAATTCTTTTTCTGCAATTTGCTCATTATTAAGAAAATGCAAATACACAAAATCTAAATCATTGGGAATTCTGTCGTTTATACTATCAAAATATTGGCGTGTAATGTAACTTCCTTTGAGCATAAAAGGCATATCAATTTCCACAGCTCTACGGATAAAAGCCTCGCAAGCAAATATTTGTTTTCGTTGAAATTCGTTGAGTTTTTCCATTTTTATGATTTTTTAGTTGTATTTCTTCATTCCTCATACTTCACACTTCGTACCTATTTGCTTAGCCAGCCCTTATCAAGCATTATGTTATCATCATAGACACAATATTCTGCCTGTTGTTTTTGAATGATAAAATTTTCTTTCTGTAGATTTTCCAAAAGATTAGTAATTCTTTGTTCAAAAGCGTCTTTATTTCCAAATTCTCTTAGTGTGATAAAACGAGTATTTTCTTCATTTTTAAGCGTATTTTTGGATAAATGTACTTCATTATCTTGACAAATGGTTAATAAAACCTTCATTTTTTCCTCATTGATTAAAGTAGAAAGTTTGGCGTGCCATTCAAAATAAGGCTTAAAATCAATTGAATTTATAGTATTTTTTTTTTATTTTCTTCTAAATTATGTTCTGTATAAAGGTACGAATGCTGTGCAGGAATTTCTATTTTGAGACGTTTGATAGCAAAATTATTTTTTATAAAAACATTTGCATATTCGTTGCTTTTTGCAATAACATTTTTTAAATTTTCTTCAAAGACAACTTTTGTAAACATTGGTTGTTGCAAATTTTCTCCTTGCGCAAGTGCTATCAAAATAGCTTTTCCAGTTTGATTTTGGCATAAATCAACAAAAAAAGGTGTTTTTTCTGCTGACAATGTTGCAATAGTTAGATGAATTTCGTAAGGAATATTAGGCATATTTAATAGTATTAAAAAAACTCTTGAAGGGTTTAAAACCCTTCAAGAGTTGAAAAAAATAAAATATCTATTTTGCACGTATAGCTTCCACAGGATCCATACGTGAGGCAATATAAGCGGGAATAATACCTGAAAGCATACCCACAACGCTAGAAATAGCAAGCCCAGTAATAATGTTGCTTGTTGAAAGCAAAAGTTCTAGACTATCTTGCGGAATAATAGTAATTAGATAAACCAAAAACAAACCCACAATTCCACCCAAAACACTCAAAAAAACTGCCTCAAACAAAAATTGAAACAAAATAAAATAATTTTTTGCGCCCAAAGATTTTTGTATTCCAATGATATTGGTACGTTCTTTTACAGAAACAAACATAATGTTAGCAATCCCAAAAGCTCCCACCAAAATAGAAAGTCCTCCAATAATGCCCCCAGCGACATTTAAGACTCCAAAAATAGCCCCAACTTGGTTAGCAATCATTTCTGGGCGGTTGAGTGCAAAAGAATCTTCATCACGTGGTTTTAGGCTACGTTTGGCACGCATCAAAGCCCGTAATTCATCTTCTAAAGCTGTGAGATTTGCATCATTTTCATATCCTTTGAGAGAAATTGTAGGCTCTGATGCGTTTTTACCAACTTTATAGATTTTGCTAAAATAACCATAAGGAATAAGACATTCTACATCTTTGCTATTGCCACCCAAAAAACTTTCTCCTTCTCGTTTCATCACTCCTATCACATTCATTTTCAAACCTTTCACACTAATAACACCACCTATGGCGTTTCCTCGTGGAAACAAATCTTTAGCAATTTGGTCGCCAATAATAGCTACATTTTGTGACCTATCAGACTCTTGAACAGAAAAATAACGTCCTTGCGCTAGCAGAACATCACTTACTTTTTCGTAGCTATGCGACACGCCGGAAACATCTGTGCCAGCCATACTTAAATTACCTGCTTTGAGCGTAACATTGCTTTTATCCACCATAATAGCCACTGCGGAAGCATTAGTAGCTTTTTTTTCAAGAAAACGGAACTCTTCCAAATCAGGTATTGGGCGGTTCATATATTTCCACCAAGGGTAATCTGGTCCAAAACTCCAAGGCCATTTTTGAACATAAAGCACTTTATCACCCAAAAAATTAAGACTTTGTTTAATGCTTCTCTCCAAAGAATCCACAATAGTATAAACGGCAATAATGGAAAAAATACCTACTGTAACACCCAAAAGCGACAATGCGGTACGCAATACATTGGCACGTAACGCTTGCCAAGCAAAATTAAAACTTTCAAAAATAAGACGGAAAAATATCATTTTAATTGTGAATTTTAAATTGTGAATTGTGAATAAATACAAGCTATCGTATGTATTTATTACTTTCAAATCAAACGAAATTTTAGTTAAAATAGTATTTTTTACAGAAAAATACAAAAAAACTCTTAATTTTACGCAAGTAATTGTGAATTTTAAATTGTGAATTATGAATGAATACAAATTTTTGATAATCAAATGATTAGGTATTTTTTTGTTAAATAAAATTACTTACAGCAACCTCCTTAAAATTCAAAATAATTCTTTTAAATAATTTTCTTTGATGAGTTCCCTTAATATAAAAGCCATACAAGCACCCATTCAGGCAGAAATGGAGATTTTTGAAGTAAAATTCAGAGAATTTGTTAAAAGTAAAGTTTTTCTCTTGGACAAAATAATGAGTTATATTGTCAAACGTAAAGGTAAACAAATACGCCCAATGTTTGTCTTTTTGATGGCTGGTACTTGTGGGAAAATCAATGATAAAACCTATCGTGGCGCATCTCTGATAGAACTACTGCATACTGCAACCCTCGTACATGATGACGTGGTAGATGATTCTAACGAAAGGCGTAGTTTTTTTTCTGTTAATGCTTTATGGAAAAATAAAATAGCAGTACTCGTAGGAGATTATTTGCTTTCTCGTGGCTTACTTTTGTCTGTGGATAATGGAGATTTTGATATGCTCAAAATTGTTTCTACTGCAGTACGTGAAATGAGTGAAGGAGAGCTGCTACAAATTGCAAAAGCACGCAAATTAGATATTACAGAAGATATTTATTATGAAGTGATTAGACAAAAAACCGCTTCTCTCATTGCTTCTTGTTGTGCTGCTGGTGCAAAATCAGTAGATATAAATGAGGAAATAGCAGAAAAAGCTAAACTTTTTGGAGAAAAAGTAGGTATGGCTTTTCAAATTAAAGATGACCTTTTTGACTATGGGACTGCGGAAATAGGAAAACCTGTTGGGATTGATATTAAAGAGAAAAAAATGACTTTGCCACTCATTCACGCACTCTCTAAAAGCTCTTGGCTAGAAAAACACCATATTATTAACCTTATCAAAAATGAAAGCCACAAGACAAGCAAAGTAAATGAAGTAATAGCATTTGTCAAAGATAAAGGGGGATTGGAATATGCTACACGAGTTATGCACAATTATTTCAAAGAAGCAATAGCTATTTTACATACTTTTGAGCCTTCTATTTACCGTAATTCTATGGAGCAATTAGTGCAGTTTACTGTTGAGAGAGAAAAATAAGTAGTCAATTACGAATTACGTTAAAGATCAGATTTCTAGGG
>JAYVHJ010000378.1:0-7529 GCA_043771315.1 Raineyaceae bacterium | reverse complement strand
ACCAAATTGAAATAAATACATTGTTCTACGTGGATACGCACTGCGGTGGCGTATCTACAAATACAACTGCACAACATCAATTATTAGATAATTTTATTTTCTTCGTTATCATTTTTTTGCTAATTATCTTCTTAATTTTCTTCAATACTCTCATCTTTACGCAGTTCTGCGGTGTGGTGGTCTTCTGTGAGTGGCTCAAAATCTTCGTTATTGATAAGTTTTTTGCCTTCTCCTATTTTGGCAAAGATATAATACAATCCAGGAATGACAATCACACCAAAAACAGTTCCAAAAATCATACCTCCCATTGCAGATGCGCCAATAGTACGGTTTCCAATAGCACCAGGACCAGAGGCAACAATAAGCGGAATTAAACCCGCAATAAAAGCAAACGAAGTCATCAAGATAGGACGGAAACGTGCCCTAGCTCCTTCTATGGCAGCATCAAAAATAGACGCTCCTTGTTCATTTTTTTGGACAGCAAACTCTACAATAAGTACAGCGTTCTTGCCCAGAAGTCCAACAAGCATCACCAGAGCCACTTGCGCATAGACATCATTAGAAACGCCCATCATTTTAATAAACAAAAACGACCCAAAAACGCCAGCAGGCAATGAAAAAATTACAGCAAAAGGCAAAATAAAGCTTTCATATTGCGCAGCAAGCACTAAATATACAAAAATTAACACAATCAAAAAGATATAAACAGCTTCATTGCCACGAGAAACCTCATCTTTGGAAAGCCCAGCCCAATCAATGTCGTAACCTTTGGGAAGTGTCGCCTTTGCAACCTCTTGTATGGCTTCAATGGCTTGTCCGCTACTGTATCCAGCCGCAGGCGCACACCTAATAGGCGCAGTTGTGTAGAGATTATACCTATTTACCTCATAAATTCCTTGTGTTTTTTTGAGGGTCATAAAAGCAGAATACGGCACCATTTCGTTGCGGTCATTTTTTACATATAATTTCAGAATATCTGAGGGTAATCTCCTAAAAGCAGGGTCAGCCTGCACAAATACTTTGAAAAAACGCCCAAATTTAATGAAACCAATATCATAGGTACTCCCAACCAAGATAGACAAATTGTCCATTGCACGCCCAATAGACACGCCTTTTTGCATAGCGAGCTTATTGTCAATCTCTAATTCATATTGCGGATAATCCGTTCTATAGAAAGAAAACAACGAAGTTAGTTCTTTTCTTTTTCCAAGGTCTTTCATAAACTTAGTTGTCACATCATTTAGGCGGTCATAATTGATGTCTGTATTTTTGTCAAGAAGTTGCAGGGCAATACCTCCAGCCGCACCGTAACCAGGTACTGCGGGTGGGTCAAAAAACTCAATTTTGGCACCAGGAATGCTTTTTACTTTCTCTTCTAATTCTAATACAATCTCTTGGGCTGTGTGGTGGCGTTCGTGCCAAGGTTTTAGATTGATAAGACAAGTACCAGAGTTAGAACCACGCCCTTGTGTAAGGATTTCGTAGCCTGCAAGGGAAGAAACGGACTTTACGCCATCAACTTTCATAGCAACATCTTGCAACTCACGACTAATAGCGTAGGTTCTTTCTAGCGTAGAACCAGGTGGCGTTTGAAGTACCGCATAAATAAGTCCTTGGTCTTCTGATGGCACAAAACCCGCAGGAAGATAACTCACAAGTCCAAAAGCTCCCAAGCTAAAGCCCACCAGCACCAACACAGTTACTATTCTTTGCTTGACTATCAGTTTCAATAAAGCTACATAAACGTTTGTAAGTTTCTCAAAACCTCTATTAAAACCGCCAATAAACTTGTCAAACCACGTTTTTTTCTTTTCTTTTCCGTGAGAATTTTTAAGTATCATAGCACACAATACAGGCGTAAGCGTAAGGGCGACAATTCCAGAGATAACAATAGAAGATGCCATTGTAATAGCAAATTGTCTATAAAAAACGCCGACAGGACCAGACATAAACGCCACAGGCACAAACACAGAGGTCATTAAAAGCGTGATAGCAATAATAGCCCCACTAATCTCTCCAAGCACTTTCTTAACGGCACTAAATGGCGTTAAATGTACTTCCTCCTCCATTTTAGCGTGTACCGCCTCCACAAACACAATGGCATCATCAACCACAATACCAATGGCAAGCACAAGCGCAAACAAGGTAATTAAATTGATATTTAGCCCAAAAGATTGCATTACAAAGAACGCCCCAATCAGCGACACAGGTACTGCCAGCGTAGGAATGAGTGTAGAACGCCAATCTCCAAGAAAAATAAAAACAACCAGCGACACCAATATAAAAGCATCTCTCAAAGTGTGGATAACTTCTTCAATAGAGGCATCAAGGAAAGTAGAAACGTCATAACTAATCTCGTATTCCACGCCTGGCGGAAAGGTTTTTTTGAGTTCTTCTAATTTTTCTTTCAAACGGTTGATTACTTCAGTTACATTACTTCCAGGCGTTTGGTTGAGCAAAATAGCTGCAGAGGGAAACTCATCTTTATTGGAATAAATATCATAATACTCGCTTCCAAGCTCCACTTCTGCCACGTCTTTAAGGCGCAAAATCTCGCCATTTGGGCTTGCTTTGATGATAACATCTCTGTACTGACTTTCATCACTGTACCGCCCTTGATAAGTAAGTACATATTCTATTGATTCAGAACGTTTGCTGTCTGCTCTGCCTATCCTGCCAGGTGAGCCAATAATACTTTGTTCGTCTAATGCCTTCATTACGTCAGCAGAAGAGATATTGTAGGCACGCATACGGTCAGGGTTTAGCCAAACACGCATAGCATATTGTCGGCTACCCAAAATAGTAGCTTGTCCTACACCTTCTATCCTTTGCAATTCTGGAAGCATATTGATATAAGCATAATTAAATATGAATTTCATATCTGTATTTTTCTTATCTTTCCCATAAAGATTGACATACATCAGCATATTGGGTTGTAAAAGCTGAATGCGTATCCCTTCTAGTTGGACGAGTGATGGCAGTCGGCTTTTCATTTGTTCAATACGGTTGTTGATATTTACCACTGCTTCATTAGGATTTACCCCTTTATTGAAGACAATTTGTATGTTTGCTTCTCCAGAACTAGCAGCAGTAGAAAATATATACCTAATACCAGGAACACCATTGATTACTTGTTCTAAGGGAATTAGTACAGAATTAGTCAGTACAGTTGCGCTTGCACCTGGATAAGACAAATAAACAATTACTAATGTGGGTGCAATGTCAGGAAATTGTGATTTTGGAAGCGTATTCATAGACAGCATACCTGTAAACACGAACACTATAGAAATCACAATGGCAAGCACTGGTTTTCTTATAAATTGCTGAAACATTTTATTGTTGTTTTAATTTTTGATAAATACCTTGTTTTTGTTTGTCGTTCCCCACGTTCCACGTGGGGTTATGGTTGTTAAACCCTTTCAGGGTTTTTAATACAGATTTCTTTGTAGAAAACAACCCCAACGGGGTTGAACTATCATAACCCCACGTGGAACGTGGGGAAACGGACAAGCAATGTATTAAGTAGTATATAAACTCACAATTATTCTGCGTGTATTTTTAGGCGAGAGAAAACCGTTTTGGGGTCAACGAATTTGTAGCTTATTTTGTCGTTTTCGTTCACAATACGCAAACCTTCCAAAAGTATTTTATCTGTTTCTGTGATACCACTTGAAATTACATACAAATCTGGCATTTCAGCAAGAATGGTAATCTTTCTTGATTTTACTACGTTATTTTTATCTACTACATACACGTATTTTTTGTCTAATACTTCAAAAGTTGCTTTTTGTGGAATGATAAGGGCATTTTTTAGTGGAACATTGACAATTATATTCCCTGTTTCTCCGTGCCTTAGCAAGCCTTCAGGGTTGGCAAATGTTGCTCTAAAAGCAATATTACCTGTTTCATTATCAAAATCAGCCTCAATAGCCTTTACTTGTCCTGGATATTTGAACATTACATTATTAGCCATTTTTAGCTGCACTGCCATTACACTATCTTTTTTTACATTCGTTTTGTAGTCAAGATATTCTGCTTCTGGCACATTGAAATACACCCAAATTTGGGTAATGTCTGAGAGAGTTGTAAGCAAATTTCCTTCTTCCAAAAGGCTACCAAGTCGTACCTGAAACCTATCCATAATACCCGTAAAAGGTGCTCTAATGGTTGCAAAACCTAAATGTACTTGTGCTAGTGATAATTCTGCTTGTGCTTTTTGGAGTTTTGCCCTTGTGAGTGCCAATTGGTTGGGTGATACTACGTTGCTGTCGGCAAGGAATTTAGTATTTTTGTATTCAATTTGTGCATAGTCTGCTTCTGCTTGTGCTTTTTGCATTTCTGCTTGGTATTGCAGGGGCAAAAGTTGGAACATAAGTTGTCCTTTTTGCACCATTTGTCCTTCATCTACAAAAATATGTTGTAGATAACCTCTATCCAACACTCGTAGTTCAATGTGTTGAATAGCACGTATTTGAGCTACATATTCTTTTGTAACTAAGGTATCTTTTCGCAACGGACTGGTTACGAGATAGCTAACTTCTTCTTTTTTCTCTTCTGCATGTGGCTTACAACTTGTGTAGCACAAGAAAATAATCAGGCAAATGAAAGCGGTTTTAATATTCATAATTATTTATGATTTATTGAGTTGGTTGGTAGTAAACGTGTTAAGATTTCGTGAAAGGGCATCAATGCCACATAATAACCAATATCAGCAAATCTACTTTTTGAGAAAGTATAATTGTAGATATTAGTGTAATACTATTTTTATAAGCAAAAAAATGACTCAAAGAATAAGGCTAAAAAACATCATTCTTGAGTTAAAAATAGAAACTTAGGAGAGATTTACAGTCTAAAACGGTGGAGGGAAAGCGTAATGCTTCTACTGATTTTAGATTTGAGGTTGGGTAAATGGCAAGTAAGCCATTCCGTTATTTGAGAATGAAAAAGATTTTTTTGGTATTTAAGAGAAGAATACAGCAGGGAAAAACTACTATTGTTAATAAATAGTTTTGAATTTTCATTGTCTTCTTGCTCTGTTTTTTCTTCAATTTTTTCTATCTCACTTGCTAATGAACTTACAAACTTAGCCCAAAAACTACTTTCTTGTTTTTGTGTATAAGAATTTTCTTGAGATGTTTTTGCGGAAGGGGTATAGAAGTTTGCTAATGTGATGTTTGAGATAAACATCATTACCATAAAGATAGAACAATATTGCAAAAATCTGCGTTTCATTAGCTTGGCACTACTTTTGGATACTTTTTGAAGTATTTGTAAGAACTACAAGGCACAAATGTAATAGAAAAAAAACAAAAAACAACTTTTCATTAAAAATATTTGGAATATTTTTTGATTGATGCTCATTATAAATTAAGGTTAGTGTTTTGAGGTGACATAGAACATTTTCTACAATAATATATCTGAAGAGTAGGTAAAAATATAAGTATAAATTGTATCTTTGTTCATTGATAATCTTAAACAACCTCAACGTAAAAACTTCAATAATTTATGGAATACATACAAGTAGAATCTTCTATGATAGACTTAGTGGGCTATGATATAGAGAAAAAAGTGTTAGAAGTACGTTATTTGGCATCTCAAACCAAATATAAATACCTCAATGTTCCTCAAAACATCTATGATGATTTATTATTGGCAACCTCAAAAGGTACTTATATGAATGCTTACATAATAGATAAGTACCTTTTTGAAAAATTAAGCTAATTTCTTAATAATTTGCATTAGAGTATGTTTAGAAACTATTTTGTAAAAATATAAAAATGCAAAATACCATATGTTTTTTTTGTAATTTTGTATAAAATTATCATAATTATATTCAATTACAGATGAAATCTTACAAGTTTAAAGTTACTCGTTTTGAGCCTTTAACAGATACTCAATGGGCAAATATAGCAGATTTAGTTGAAAAACCCTATACTACAGGTCGTCCTCGTCAAGTAAATTTACGAAAAGTAGTTGACGGTCTTCGCTACCTTGTACGAACAGGTTGTCAATGGCGTAATGTGGGCACAAAATATGAAAATCCGTCAGTTTTACGCTATTATTTTGACCTTTGGCGCAATAATAATACTTGGTCTGAAATGCTAAAAAAGCTTATTCCGCTTCGTAGAACGCAATTAGGTTGTCCAGCAGAACCAGTAGTAGGCGCTATTGATAGTCAAAGCATTAAAATTATTCCTTTTACCAATGAAAATACGGGTATAGATGGAAATAAGAAGATAAACGGAAGAAAAAGGCATATTATTGTGGATACTGAAGGCTTACTTTTATCTGTTTATGTGGGTGCTGCTAATAAAAATGATGGCAAAGAAGGTGTAAAGCTATTAGCTGATATAAAAGAAAATCACGAAAAAATAAATAAAATTACATCAGATACTGCGTATAAAAAAACGTTTGAAATTGCAGCAAAAGCTTGTGAAATAACAGTAGAAGTTGCCCAAAAACCAGAAAGTCAGCAAGGTTTTATTCCTCAAAAAGACAGATGGCAGGTGGAAAGGTCTTTTTCTTGGCTTAATTTTTACAGAAAATTATCAAAAGATTATGAGAAAAAAGCAGAAAATGCCGTTGTTATGATAAAGTTAGCTTTTATAAGTATGATATTAAATCACTTTTAAAGAAAAATAGTTTCTAAACATACTCTTAAACTCCTTTGGGGATTTAGGGGCTTTTAGTTTACTTTTTTTGCAGGGTTTCCAAAAACGGTTGTGGCTTTTTCTACATCAGCCACGACCACACTACCCACACCTATACGAGCATTTGCGCCTATTTTTACACCTGCAACCAAGACTGCCCCAGTGCCAATGAATGAGTTTGCACCTATTTCTACGTCTGCACCAATGACTGCACCTGCGCCAATTTGGACAAAATCAGCTATTTTAGCGTTATAATCTATGCAAGCATTAGCACTTATAATGCAATGATTGCCAATGACGGCATTTGTATTGATGCTTGCACCTAACGCAATAAGATTTCCATGACCAATAACAGCATTTTCAGCAATATTAGCAAGTTTATGAATGGCATTGACAGGCATCATTTTACGCTTTTCAAGCAACATTTCTACTAGATTTTTACGTAATTTTGCATCATCAGTAGCCACAAAAGCCTCACATTTTTTGCCAATAAGTTTCAGAAAACCATCATCATCAGTATCTCCAAGCACAGATACAAGATTTATTTCTGTATGATGAAGTTTTTTATCATCATCTAAAAAGCCATAAACAACTACATTATGACTTGTGAAAATATCTAAGGCAACTGCACCAAGCCCATTTGCACCAAAAATAATAACAGGATTTTCCATTTATATAATTGTAAATTGTAAATTGTGAATTAAAACACAATTGACAACAAATAATTGTATTTATTCGTGCATTTGTGGCAATTATGTTTTATTTTTTAGTAAATTGATTATCAATAGATTTCCTGCGAAAGTCGGTGTTGTTAAAAAAAGAACAAATTTGCATTTACAAGAGCCGCAATTAGCATAGCTCTCATTCCAAATCTCTGAT
>JAYVHJ010000377.1:0-2614 GCA_043771315.1 Raineyaceae bacterium | reverse complement strand
AACTTTTTAGGAAGTACAAACAAAGATGATTTTTTGACAGATAGTAGTGGGAGCGTCCGTTGGTTATGTTTTGGTATTGATGCTATTGACTTCAATTATAAAAGTCTTGTTAATATTGATTTGGTTTACTCACAAGCATATTATTTGTATAAAAATGGTTTTGAGTACAAAGTAACGCAAGAAGAGGTACAACAGAATGAAGAGGCAAACGAACAGTATCAAAGAAACTATTTAGAATTAGAATTGGTACAAAAGTATTACGAACAAGATTTGAAAGAAGATAAGGCAAATTTTAAGACTGCAACAGATATTTTAATCTATTTGAGGGCTATAACATCTTTAAATGATATTAAAACCAATAATATAGGTAAAGCATTGGCAGATTTGAAAATACCTAAAAAATCTTTGAGAACTGAAAAAGGTTCTAAAAAAGGTTATTTCTTACACCAAAGAGAAAATTAAAAAGTTTCAAAATCAAATTTAACCTTACCACATTACCACAAAGATAATTTTATAAGTTTAAAGTAGTTTTGAGTTAGTTTTTTTGTGGTAAGGTAAAAAATAAAGAAATTACCACAACTTACCACACTACCACAAATTAAGTAAAACATTCAATTTGTGGTAAGCTATAAGTATAAAAATTGCTTTTGTGGTAAGATGTAACAATAAGCAAAAACATTATATACAACCTGCAAACGGTGATTTTTATACTTTGTGGTAGCGTGGTAAGGTTTTTGGCACTTTCTCAAAACTTTTCACAGAAATATATAAAGCACCTCAAAATATTACACAATTTAGAAATACCTTACAAATACAGTAGAACAAGACTTTATATAGCATACAGAAAGTAAGAAAAAATAAACACTACCAAAAACCTTATTAGCATCAAATAGACAAAGTTTTTATTTTGTCGTACACTACCATAAAAGAAAAAACCACTTCAAAACGTGTTTTGAAGTGGTTTTTTATTGGGATTGTGCTCCCACCTGGATTTGAACCAGGCACCACCTGATTATGAGTCAGGTGCTCTAACCGAATGAGCTATGAGAGCGTTCTAAAGGAGTTTACTCTTATTTTGAATAAAAACAAGTTTACTTCCTTTGGAATTGAGATGCAAAGGTATATATTTGCATTTAGATAACCAAATTTTTAAGCAATTATTTTTTGAAAAATAGCAAAATAAAACAAAATATTCCTAAAATGAATCAAAAAGTACCTCAAAACGCTGAAAATAGCATTAAAAGCCTAATTTTTGATTTAGGTGGCGTTATTATCAATATTGATTTTGACCTTACTATGCGTGCCTTGCAAGCCTATACGAACATACCACTAGGCGTGGGAGCGTATCTAGGGAAAAATGAGATTTTTTATAATTACGAAACAGGCAAAATAAATTCCGCAGAATTTTTGACGCAAATAAAAGAAAAATATCAACTCAATGCCACAAATGAGCAGATTATTCACGCTTGGAATGCACTTTTATTGGATATTCCAGTTGAATATGTGAATCTTTTACTTTCTCTAAAATCAAAATATAATATTTTTATCCTAAGCAATACAAATCCTATTCATATTGAAGGTGTGGAAGCTATTTTAGGGCAAAATTCCCAGATAAAACATCTTTCAGAGCTTTGTGATAAAGTTTATTTGTCTTACGAAATGGGTAAAGCAAAACCAGAATTAGCTATTTATCAGCAAGTTATCAATGAAAATAACTTAAATCCTTCTGAAACTATGTTTTTTGATGATAGTGAAACAAACCTCCAAGGAGCGCAAAAAATAGGCATACAAACTATGCTTATCAGCGCAAAACACACTATTTTGGATATTTTGTTTTAGATTTTATAAATTACTATTTTTGAACTATTTAATTTAAAAATTAAATAGTTCAAAAATCTCTCGTACCTCATACTTCAAATCTCGTATCTCAAATTAGGGTTTCCATTTAAAAGCCTGCTTAATAATAGAAAGCTTGCCCAAATAAGGTGCATAACGCAAGGGAATATCCAACCAATTAGCTTTTTTCATCACACCTTTATAATGCGTGAAAGCATCAAAACTACCTTTTCCGTGATATGCGCCCATTCCGCTGTCGCCTACGCCACCAAAAGGCAAATGAGGATTTATAAAATGTGAAATAGTATCATTGATGCACGCACCGCCAAAACTAAGGTTGTCAAGGACTTTTTTCTCTAGTTTGTCGTTGTCAGCAAACAGATAAAGTGCCAATGGTTTTGGTTTTGACTTCAAAATAGCAATCATTTCGTCTTCATTGTCATATTCCAAAACAGGCAAAATAGGTCCAAAAATCTCATCTTGCATTACTTCATCTTCCCAAGAAACCTTATCTAGCACAGTAGGTGCAATATATCTTCCAACAATATCTGTTTTGCCACCAATAACAATAGTGCCAGAATTTGCGGTAGGAGCGAGATATTTAGAAAGTCTTTCAAAATGCCTTTCATTAATAATACGAGGATAATCAGGGCTTTCTTGTGGATTTTCTCCATAAAATTCTGTGATATATTTCCCTAATTTGACAATCAAAAGGCTACGAATATTTTTGTGCGCTACAATATAATCAGGCGCTACACAAGTTTGACCGCCATTTAAG
>JAYVHJ010000376.1:0-11882 GCA_043771315.1 Raineyaceae bacterium | reverse complement strand
CACGTGGGGTTATGATTGTTAAACCCTTTCAGGGTTTTGAATACAATTTTATATTTTTAGACTATTAAACAAAAAACTATTCTCGTATAATGAAAATAGTTTTTTGTTTGGATACATTATATTATTTCGTACCTCGTACTTCCAACTTCTAACTTCCTTAAAGATGTATTACTTCACCATAAGCGGCTGCGGTAGCCTCCATAATTGCCTCTGACATTGTGGGGTGAGGGTGTACGGACTTGATTATTTCGTGTCCTGTGGTTTCCAAATTGCGTGCAACTACAACTTCTGCTATCATTTCAGTAACGTTTGCACCAATCATATGCGCTCCCAACCATTCTCCGTACTTAGCATCAAAGATAACCTTAACAAATCCTCCTTTAACGCCTGCTGCACTTGCTTTTCCTGAAGCAGAGAAAGGAAATTTGCCAACTTTTATTTCATAGCCTGCCTCTTTTGCTTGTTTTTCTGTCATTCCTACGCTTGCAATCTCGGGCTGACAATAAGTACAACCAGGAATATTAGCATAATTGAGGGGCGCAGGGTGATGTCCTGCAATTTTTTCTACACAAATGATGCCTTCCGCAGATGCAACGTGAGCTAAAGCTGGTCCGTGAGTGATGTCACCTATTGCAAAGATACCTTTAATGTTAGTTTCAGAGAAATCATTCACTAAAACACGCCCTTTTTCAAATTTAACGCCTGCTTCTTCTAGTCCAATGCCCTCTAAGTTTGTAGTCATTCCAACGGCGGAAAGTACAATATCACATTCTACCATTTGCATACCATTTGCGGTCTTAATATGCACCTTACAACCTTCACCAGCTGTATCAATGCTTTCAACAGAGGAATTAACCATTATGTTGATGCCCGCTTTTTTGTATGTTTTTTCCAATTCCTTAGAAATATCTTCATCTTCATTAGGCACAATGCGAGGTAAAAACTCTACAATAGTAACTTCTGTTCCAATAGAATTGTAAAAGTAAGCAAATTCTACGCCTATTGCACCAGAACCCATAATAACCATTTTTTTAGGCTGCTTTTCCATAAACATAGCCCTGCGGTAGCCTATTATTTTCTTGTCATCTATCTTGACATTGGGAAGTTCTCTTGCACGTCCGCCAGTAGCGAGAATGATGTTTTTAGCGTCATACGTGGTAGAAACGCCACTTTTATCTTTTACAGAGAGTTTTTTGTCTGCGGTGAGCTTACCAAAACCTTCTATCAAATCAATTTTATTTTTACTGAAAAGAAACTTGATTCCTTTGCTCATTCCGCCTGCGACATCTCTGCTACGAGTTATCATAGCGGTAAAATCCACATTTGGGGCAGGAACATCAATGCCGTAATCTTTGGCGTGCTTGATGTAGTCAAAGACTTGCGCAGATTTCAGCAAGGCTTTTGTTGGGATACAGCCCCAGTTTAGGCAAATTCCGCCAAGTTCTGCAGCTTCTACTACCGCCACACTCATACCTAGTTGAGAGGCACGAATAGCCGCTACATAGCCACCTGGACCACTTCCAACGACAATAAGGTCATAACTTTTGCTCATATAATTTTCTAGTATAGTTAAAGATTATTTGTTGATTTTTAAGATTTCGTGTAAATATAATATTTTTTATTAAGAAATTACTTTTTCTTTTTTACGGTTTTTAAAGTTGCTTTAAGGTTATTTTTGGGCTGATTTATGTTGATTGGGTTATTTTTTGGAAGATTTTTTTGTTTGATTTCCTCTTGTTTTTTCCTTCTCCAACTAAAAACATACAAACAAAGCAACATCAACATAAAAATCCAATAATTATTGTAGAAACTATTTTTTCCATCAACAAAAATTCTATGAACACCTATCATCAAAAAGCCCACAGCAGCAGACAAAAGCATACTATCAATTAATTTCATTTGTTTTTTGGTTGTTTATTTGCGCAAAGATAATCAAAAACCTGCAATTATTTTGCTGATTTTTTTGGTTATTCTTATGAAATTAAAAGATTTTGCTAAAAAAGTGCTAAATTTGTTGCTCAAAAATAAAAGATAAATTAAAGCAACAAGCATAAATGAAAGAATATGATGAATTTTTGCCAGAAGAAGAAAGGCAAATAATTCCGCCAAAAGAAAAAAAACCACTCAAAGAGCGTATAAAACGTTTTTTGCTAAAGTTTACGTTGTATTTCTTTGGTATAACTATTTTTTGGGTGATTGTGTTGCGTTTTATTCCTGTATTTTTCACGCTCACAATGCTTTCTAGAAGTATGGACGGACTTTTTGACAAAAATGGTGAAGCCACTATTTATTATGATTGGACACCTATTGAAGATATTTCGCCAGATATGCCTATTGCCGTTATTGCATCAGAAGACCAAAATTTCCCTACGCATAATGGCTTTGATTTTATGGCTATTGAGCGTGCAATGGAACGCAATAAGACAAGTAAAACAAAATATGGGGCAAGTACCATAAGTCAGCAAGTTGCAAAAAATGTTTTTTTGTGGCAAGGCAGAAGTTGGCTTAGAAAGGGTTTAGAAGTGTATTTTACGTTTTTGATAGAAACTATTTGGAGCAAAAAACGCATTATGGAAGTTTACTTAAATGTAGCAGAAACAGGTAAAAACACTTTTGGTGTACAAGCAGCAGCAAAGCGTTTTTACAAGAAAAACGTCTCGCAACTTATTCCTACGGAGGCCGCACGTATTGCAGCCGTTTTGCCTAATCCTATTGTTTATTCTATCAAAAATCCTACGAGTTATACCCTTTTAAGACAAAATCAAATAGCCTACCAAATGCGACTTTTGGGCGGGAGAAGCTATTGGAATATTAAATAAATAGAAATTAACTAATTAGTTTTGTTATAAAATATTTACTTGTATATTTATCATAAAATAATAAAGTTATACTTAGTATAAAAAAGAATTACTATCTTTGCTGAAAATTAAATAACAATATACTATAAAATTATTTCAATGGACTTTCAAGTAAAATTTCAGGTAAATGACAAAATATTTATGCGCAACCCAGAAAATAGTCAAATTGGGCGTGATATTGTCAAAAAAGGTATTGACCTTATCAATGAAATTGGACTAGAACAATTTACCTTTAAAAAACTTGCCGTAATTGCTGACACGACAGAGGCAACGGTTTACAGGTATTTCC
Source organism: Raineyaceae bacterium (assembly GCA_043771315.1). Lineage (GTDB taxonomy): Bacteria > Bacteroidota > Bacteroidia > Cytophagales > Thermonemataceae > JANYGM01. Next base: position 8,735 of record JAYVHJ010000376.1, on the reverse strand, counting down.
AAAACAAGCACAAACTACTTTTGTATATCTTGAACTGGTATTGGTCATATATGGAATTTTTGATGGTTTTTCGTTTGCAAAACGTAACAGATGTAACCAAAAAACTCAAAACTATTGTTGAATTGCTTACCCACGAGTTGCCAGAAAATGCAAGTGATTGGGATTACAACAAGAAAAATCTTAATCAAATTGTGATAGCAGAAAGTAGCAAGGTTTATCTTGTAAAAGACGTGGCAGAAATCAATAAAAATGAAGTTTTTAAGCCTTATAAGCAGTTATGCGCCAAAATTGCAGACGTGATTAGTGAGTATAATCCTACTTATCAATATCCAAAATCTTTGAGTAGCACACTTATAGAAACAGCGCATCATCAGCAGTTTTTTAGTGCTTTTTTGCCAAAACTTACAGATTCTAAACCAGAAAATAAATCAGAATTTACGGCAAACTTTTTGGAAAATATGTTGTTTAAAATCTTAGGAGAAAGTCCCTCACAAAAAAATACTCCCACAAATACAAAAAAAGATAAAAATGTATAACACACTTCAATTTGTCCATTCTTGGTCTCGTTGGGCAGTCATCATATTGGCAGTTTTTGCCATTGCAAACGCCTATATAGGTTGGCTCAACAACAAAAATTTTGAGAAAAAAGATAATATTCTTAATGCGTCATTTGTAGGTTTTATGCACTTGCAGGCATTGATAGGGCTTATTTTGTACTTTGTGTATAGTCCGCTAGGATTTGAGGCATTCAGTAGAACAGATGTCAATGTAATGAAAACGGCTTCAGTACGTTATTGGGCGGTTGAGCATATTACAGTGATGCTTTTAGCAGTTGTGTTGGCACAAGTAGGTAGAAGTTTATCCAAAAAAGCTACTGAAAGCATCATAAAACACAAAAAAGCAGCTATTTTCTTTAGCATTTCATTTATTTTGATGATGAGCCGTATTCCTTGGGGTGAAAGTGCAAGACTTTTCAGAGGATTGTAAAAAATTGTGAATTATGAATGAATACAAAGTGTTCATAATCAAATAACTACAGTAATTCACTCAAAATCATAAAAAAGCGTTGTCAAAAGTTTTGACTTTTGACAACGCTTTTTAGTTTAAATGTATTTATTTTTTCGCTAAAAAATTACTAAAATCAGTACGAGTAAAACTAGAATAAAACTCATTTGCAATACTAAAATACTGTTTGCGTTGTGTAGGTTCAGTATAATCATACAAATACTTAGCAATATCTAGTTTTAAAGCATCAGTAGCAAACATTTTTATGATTGTACGCACCTGCGCAATAGAAAAACACTTAAAATTACGCACAGTATTTTTAGCAACAAGCATACGACTACTTGAACTATATTCATTATTCAAAACAGTAGTCAAAGCACTAAACTCTTGCTCAGTCACTGTGCAAGCAACTATTACAGGATTTGTAGGATTTCCATTAGGATTATTTGGATTTGCGTTTGGATTTTGTATAAAAGCCAACCAATCATCTTGATTTTCACGAGTAGAAAACACTTGTACTGCTTGTGAGATATTATCCAAATCATAGAAACGAACATATAAATTCTTCAAAACGTCCAAGCGAGTAGTTTCTGTTGATAGTTGCAAAGTCATTTTCATAGCTTGTGCAATGCTAAAACAATTCCCACCAGCTCTCTGGCTAGTAAGTTTTTTGATGTAACCAGCTCTTGAAAATTCTGTATCCGTAACTACAATTTGTTGCATAAATGCATTAAAGCTAGTTTCATTGACAGCATTACTACAGTTTTTTCTACCGTTATAGCCTGCTATTGAAGGGAAATCTATATTTGGAGGGTAGTTTATTTCTATTTGTGGGTTTGTTGGCTGGATAACAATAGGTGGATTTGTTGGATTGTTTGGAGTTATGGGAATTGTGATGCCTGAACGCCTAGCAAGCACGTAGTCATGTAAGCGGAAAGCATCAGAAAACTTTGTAAAAGTGTCGTAAACTTCATAAAAATTATCTTTATCAAAAGTATTGTTGTAGGCTTCTTGCGTGAACTGCAAACGGTCTTCATCATTTCTGAACATACCAGCAAAATCTTTGACTTGCGCTGCGCTAAGGCAATTTGTTTGTGCAAACTGAATACCTCTTTGGAGTTTTTCAGCTTCGTTATAAATAGCTGCAACTACACGTTTTTTTTGGTTGTAGTCGTTTGTCGTGATTGGGCGCAAGCAATTTAGTTGCGCAAAACTGATGTAGGAAATCAGTAAAAAAGACAGAGAAAGTAGGGCTTTTTTCATAAAAAATTTGTAGGAAATAGATAGAAATTTGTAAAAATTTTAATTATTCTAAGACTTTTGCAATAGTTGTGCCAAAAATAAAATAATTGTAAATTATGAATTGTAAATTGTGAATGAATACAACTTATTGATAAACAATTTATTATATAATATTTTTTTAGTGCAAATTCTGATTTCTATCCAAAAACCTTTTTCAGAAGTACAGTAGTATGATTTGTAGGCTTTTGGCGTATATTTTTTTCTGTATCTTTCATTCTAAGAAAAATTGCTAAGATAGCTTTTTCAGAAGAAAATTCTTTCCATTGTGCATTAAGTGTATCTAAGTTATCAAGTGCATCAATGCTATTATATTCTGAAATAATATTACTAAAAGCTGTATCAGCTCCTAAAAAAGCAAGTTTTTTCTTATATTCTCTCAAATAATTTCTCTTAAAAATATAAATAGGATTATTAGTTTCTGTTGGTGTTGGGATTTGTTGTACTTTACTTTGAAGATAAGAAGTACCAGAAAACACATCAGCAAATACAAGTGGTGGCAAATCAGCGTCATCTAACGCCATTACCACATTTTGAAGGTCTCTTTTTGCAAGTAAAGCGGTATTTTCTGCTGCCGTATTGATGAGTGTTTTTAGTCTAAGTAAACGTGATTCACCAGAGCGCACATTGGCATATAAAATAGCTTGATTTGTCTGAATAAAAGGTGCAAAAGGGATTTCTACATCAATATTGCCATTATAGCCTGTCGCAGCATTGATTTGTTTTACTTGACTAAGGCGCAAGCAAGAAGTATCAATAGACAAATTAAGGAGTTCTCGCATAGCTCCTGCTTGTTCTGCAGGTGTGCTTTGAGTTTCTGGTGTAACCGTTTTTAGACAAGAAAAACAAAAAAATGTTACCAAAAACAACATTAAAAGAGAACTAAATATATTTCTTTTCATTTATTAAAAACTTTTGTTCGTGGGTATGAAATCCCACGCTACTGATTTTTACGGGGCTAGTTACTATACAATAAAACTCATTATAATTGTGCTTTTCTACGCAATTTGACACTTTCTTCTGTATCTTGGTACTTAATATCTCCCATCAAATACAAAAAAAATGTTCTTGAATAACGAAAATTAACGGGAATCATAAGCAAAACCAAAGGCATAATCATTCCTATATAATAACTCAAAGGCGCATCATCAAAAAAAACATTAAGAAAAATAAAACAAAAACCACATAACGCCACAGAAAAACCATAACCAATATACATAGCACCAGACCAAAAACTTGGTTCACGTTCAAATTGTACACCACAATTTGGACAATTTGTATTCGTTTCTGCGAAATTTGTACTTAGCAAAGGACTTACAAAAATATCCCCCTGACGACATTTTGGGCATTTACTATGCAGTATAGCCTGAAATTTTGATACTTTTGGTACGTTTTGCATCTTGTTTTAGTTTTTGGTTGTCTTTGAATTTTCTATAACTTCTATACCAAATGTACGCAATAGAACCTATCATTATGTAGGGAACTGCCGCCATATATAAAATACCTTTGTTGATGCCTTCTGTGTAGGCTTTCATTTTGTCACTACTTTCTATGCTTGCTTTGCACATTGCGCACTGGGCATTTGCGTCTATGTTTATAAGCGTGACTACAACCAAAGAAAGAATAAATATGAAAATTGTTTTTTGAGATAATGAAGATAATTTGAGGCTCATTTTATTGCTTATGTTTAACATTTGATTTAGTTCCTAAATTTTCTATAATGACAACATTCTGACCACCTAGAAAGTTGCAAAATAAAATTAAAAAAGTGTAAACTCACGTAATTTGTAATTGATAATTCGTAATTGAAAATAATCTACTTGATTTTCAGTTTGCTACCAATTTTGAGTTCTACCCCTTCTTTGGGGTCTATATTTTCCTTGCTGTCTTTCACTTCTTTTAGTCGGTTGATATTGATAAGAAAAGATACTGTAACGCCATAGCGTTTGGCAATTTTTTCTAGTGTGTCGTCTGGTCTTACTATGTGTTCGTACTTTTTGACGAAATTTGCGCCATAATGCCTAAAAAGGCGGGAAGTAATATAAAACATTTCTGTTTTGACAAGGTTTTTGGGGTCTTTAAAATCTAAAAATTCCGCAGGATTAAAGGCATTTCCTGCATAATGTACCTCCAAATGCAAGTGTGGACCAGTGCTATAACCAGTAGAACCACCCAAACCAATGAGCTGACCTGCTTTTACCACATCACCAACTTTGCATTTTAAAGCTGAAAAATGCCCATAAAGTGATTCCAAGCCATTATAATGCCTTACCATTACGTGATAACCGTAGCCACTTCCAGCCGTAGAAATACGCACAATACCATCAAAAAGGCTATAAACAGGCCAACCTGTTTTCAAATTAAAATCTATGCCTGCGTGCATACGTCCCCAACGCCACGCAAAAGGAGATGTAACCAAAATTTCGTCTAGCGGAGATGCCCAAAGCTGATTTTTTTTAGGGTTAAAAACCTGTATAGGAATGGTATCACGCAGTTTTGCAGACTTAATATTATAGGGATTGATAAATTTGGAGTTCCAAACAGAGTAATATTCTGCTGCTTTTACAAAAACACAATCAATTTTCAAAAACTCCGACACTTGAATAACAGAAGTAAAATCTTCATTAGCAGTTGTGGTATCTTCACTTACAATAGACAACTCTTTTTTGGGGTCAAACGCTTCAGAAGGGTTTTTCTTGTTATCTTTTGGGTTATTTTTAGCGTTTTTATCTTTGTTATCCTTCTTAGGATTTCCTTTAATGGTGGTTGTATCTTTCTTAAATTTATCTTCTTGTGCTTGTGCAAAAGGTACATTTAGCAAGCTAATTATCAAAAAAGTAACTAGGAATAGGCTATTTTTCAAAGATTTCTTCCAAGATTTTTCTATATTTTGTTTTTGCATAAATCTATTTTTGAGATAGAACAGTGATGTTTTATGTAAAATTGAGATGCAAAGGTACGGATTTTTAAGGAAAAAGCAAAATAAATCTATTCTCCTCATTTTTTGCTGCAACAAAAAACGAGAGAAATTTTATAGTAAATTAAGAAAGTTTGTACTAATTTTCAAATAAAGCATTAATTTGAATCACACAAGTAGAAGAATAATTTTCATTTTGGCAAATAGTTTGTAGTTGTAAAAATATTTTGTTTTATTTTATAATGTAATAACTTCATTATCAATAAAATACTTCACACATTATTTGTAATTATAATTTTTTATTTGTACTTTTGTACCGAAATTATATCAGTATAGCATATTAAAATGCTAGCAAAAAATGAACAATAAACCCAAAAAATAATTGTGTTATTAAGCCAACGACACCCATTTTTCTATTTTATTTCTGTTTGGACTAAACGCCTAAAAAGACAATTTTTATGGTATTTTGATGACAAAAAATATGCCTCCAATGCCTCTAAAACTCCATTAGCACATAGAATAAAAAAACATCAGTCTGTTTTACTTAAAAAATTGGGTGAAAACAACCAGCAATTGCAAATCAACAAGGTTACTAACCTCAAAATTGCAGCAGAAAGAATCAATGGTATCATCATAAAACCTAATGAAACATTTTCTTTTTGCAAATTGGTAGGTCGTCCTACCAAGAAAAAAGGCTATTTAATGGGAATGGAGCTAACTTTTGGTGAAGCGCGTGCAGGAATTGGTGGCGGAATTTGTCAAATTTCTAACCTCATTCATTGGTTGGTCATTCATAGCCCACTGACTGTCATAGAAAGGTATCATCATTCATTTGACCCATTCCCTGATGATGGTAGAGTATTGCCTTTTGGGAGTGGTGCAACCGTTTTTTACAATTATAGAGATTATCAGTTTACCAATAACACAACACATACTTTTCAAATTAACCTTTGGTTTTCTGAAAAGTGCTTAGAAGGTGAATTAAGAATAGATAAAGAACTAGATTATGCCTATCACGTAGAAGAAAAAGAGCATCAATTTTTGAAAATAGAAGAAGTTTTTTACAGAAAAAATGAGATTTGGCGACATAAAATTCTTAAATTTGAAGGTGGTAAAACTGTTGAAACTGAACTTGTTACAAAAAATTTTGCAAGAGTAACTTATACTCCAGAAAATTACATCTAAATTTTAGCTTGAAAATAATTATTTTTGATTTCAAAAAATATTTTATTTTATTTTAGAATGTAATAACTTCATTATCAATAAAATACTTCACACTTCATACCCCACACCTCACACATCATTTGTAATTGTGATTTTTTATTTGTACTTTTGCACCGAAATTATACCAGTAGTATAGAATAATCATTTTAATACTTGTATAATAAGTTTTACAAATAAATTAAATCAAAGTACAACAATGGCAGACCTAAAACTCCTCCGAAACATTGGCATCATGGCACACATTGATGCAGGAAAAACAACTACTTCGGAGCGTATTCTTTACTACACAGGAAAGACTCACAAAATTGGTGAGGTACACGAAGGAGCAGCCACAATGGACTGGATGGAGCAAGAACAAGAACGTGGTATCACTATTACGTCTGCTGCAACCACGACACAGTGGGTATATCCTACCGTTCAAGGTGAACTAGAAGCCAATTCTCAAACCTACAAAATCAACCTAATTGACACACCAGGTCACGTTGATTTTACAGTAGAAGTAGAACGCTCTTTACGTGTTCTTGATGGTGCAGTGGCACTTTTTTGCGCAGTTTCTGGGGTAGAACCTCAATCAGAAACAGTTTGGAGACAAGCTGATAAATATAAAGTGCCTCGTATCTGTTTTGTGAACAAAATGGATAGAGCAGGTGCAGATTTTTTCAAATCAGTAACGGAAATTAAAACGAAATTGGGTGCAAATCCTGTTCCTTTGCAAATTCCTATTGGTGCGGAAGATACATTTAAAGGCGTTGTGGATTTGATTACCAATGAAGCAATTGTTTGGAATGAAAAAGATGAAGGAAAAACTTACCAAGTGATTCCTATTCCTGAAGATATGTTGGAAGATGTGCGCAAATGGCGTTTAAATCTTGTGGAAGCAGTTGCATCTTATGATGATAATTTGATGGAAAAATTCTTTGAAGACCCAAATTCTATTACGCCTACGGAAATGCGTGCAGCTATCCGTAAAGCGGTTATTGATATGTCAATGTCGCCTGTAATGTGTGGTTCTGCGTTCAAAAATAAAGGTGTTCAAGCGGTTTTAGATGCAGTTTGTTGCTTTTTGCCATCTCCTTTGGATATGCCTGCTATTGAAGGACATCACCCAGATACAGATGAAATAATTATCCGTAAACCTGACGTAAAAGAGCCATTTTCTGCACTTGCGTTTAAGATTGCAACTGACCCTTTTGTTGGTCGTTTGTGCTTTTTCCGTGTGTATTCAGGCTTTTTGGAATCTGGCTCGTATGTTACGAATATGCGTACAGGTAAGAAAGAACGTATTTCTCGTTTGATGCAAATGCACTCAAACAAGCAAAACCCAATAGAAAGAGCGGAAGCAGGTGATATTGCAGCTGGTATTGGTTTTAAGGACATCAAAACTGGTGATACTTTGGTATCAGAAGGTAATCCAATTATTTTGGAATCAATGAGTTTCCCAGAGCCTGTAATTGGTTATGCAATTGAGCCAAAAACACAAGCAGATGTGGATAAATTAGGTATGGCTATTGCTAAACTTATTGAAGAAGATCCTACTTTGCGTGTAGAAACTAACCACGAAACTGGTCAGACTATCCTTCGTGGTATGGGTGAGCTTCACTTAGAGATTATCATTGACCGTATGCGTCGTGAATTTAAAGTAGAAATCAACCAAGGTGCGCCACAAGTGGCTTATAAAGAATCTTTGACGAAATCTATTGAACACAAAGAAGTTTACAAAAAACAATCTGGTGGTCGTGGTAAATTTGCTGATATTGTGTTTGAACTTTCTCCTCGTGAAGACGGGAAACAAGGTTTGGAGTTTATCAATGATATTGTGGGTGGTGTTATTCCTCGTGAATTTATCCCTGCTATTCAGAAAGGTTTTGAAGAGTCTATGAAAAATGGTCCTTTGGCTGGTTTCCCAGTAGATTCTATGAAAGTGCGTTTATATCACGGTTCATATCATGATGTGGATTCTGATGCGCTTTCTTTTGAATTGGCTGCACGTACAGGCTTCAGAGAAGCTGGTAAAAAATGTGGTCCAAGAATAATGGAACCTATTATGAGTGTTGAGGTTGTTTCTCCTGACGAGTATACAGGACCGGTAACGGGTGATTTGAACCGCCGCCGTGGTCTTATGAAAGGTATGGACACCAAAGGAAACGCACAAGTAATCAAAGCTGATGTACCTCTTTCTGAGTTGTTTGGCTATATTACTGATTTGCGTACTATTACGTCTGGTCGTGCATCTGCATCACTTACTTTCTCTCATTATGAGTTTGTTCCAAACAACATCTCTGAAAAAGTA
>JAYVHJ010000375.1:0-17380 GCA_043771315.1 Raineyaceae bacterium | reverse complement strand
TTGAATATAATTGTGATAATTTTATACAAAATTACAAAAGATACGCAATATTTTACATTGTTATATTTCTATAAGATAGTTTCTAAACATACTCTTAGCAGTGCTGATGGTACAAGTTACAGTTTTAACCGTAATGTCAGAGGGCATTGGAGCATTGAAAACAACTTACATTGGCAATTAGATGTCTCTTTTAGAGAAGACCAAAGCAGAATACGTAAAGATAATGCTCCTGAAAATATGTCTACGCTACGAAAAATAACATTACAATTGCTTAACCTTATGCCAGAGAAAAAAAGTGTAAAAAGAAAAAGAAAAATGGCAGGTTGGAATGATGAATATCTCATGTCTGTACTCCAAAACTGCCAAATTAGATGCGAATAACCTAAAAAACATACCCAAGAATTGTCTAAATCAGAAAAATAAAATACCTTTGCTATAATATTTAAACCATCTCAAAAAAATTGCACCAATGAATTCTATCATAAAATTACTCCAAAAAGACAAAAAAATTATCTTAGGATTGATGTCTGGTACTTCTTTAGACGGCTTAGATATGGCTTTATGCGAGGTTTGTGGTAGTGGAAAAGCCACACGTTTGCAAGTACGCAAGTATGAAACGGCACTTTATTCTGAAGAATTAAGAAAGAAAATCAAAGAAGTTTTTGTAAAAACAACCGTTGATTTACAAAAACTGACTATTTTAAATGTGTATTTGGGTGATGTTTTTGCAGAAATAATCCTAAAAACACTCAAAAAATGGCAAATAAGCCCACAAGAAGTTGATGTGATAGCAAGTCACGGACAAACAGTTTTTCACGCTCCAAAACGCCTGCACAAACTTCAAAATATGCCTAATGCCACACTACAAATAGCTGATATTGACCATATTGCTACAAAAACGGGTATTCTGACTATTGGTGACTTTCGTCAGAAACACCTTGCATTGGGTGGAGAAGGTGCGCCATTAGCTTTGTATGGTGATTATTTTTTGTTTTCTAGTGAGGAAGAAAATAGAATTTTGCTTAATATTGGTGGAATTTCAAATTTTACGTTTTTGCCTGCAAATACTGGTGCTAGTAATGCTTTTAAAGAAATTATTTGTAGTGATATAGGCGCAGGAAACACACTTATTGACTTCTTCACGCAAATTTATTTCAATAAAAATTATGATGAGAATGGTGACATTGCTCGTAGTGGAAAGTGCCATTACAAACTTCTAAACGAACTTTTGAAACACCCTTTTTTAGCTGAAAAAATGCCTAAAACAACAGGGCAAGAGGTTTTCAAACCTACTTTGGTAGAAAATACCTTACAAGATTTGGATATTCAAACGTCTTCCAAAAAACTTTCAGAAGCAGACCTACTATGTACACTCACACATTTTACAGCGCAAAGTATTATCAAACACATAAAAGAACTACCAAATGGAAATAACCTCACCAGCATATCACCTACATCTACCAATCCAACTACAAGTGTGTATGTGAGTGGTGGTGGGGTGCATAATATGTTTTTAATGGATTTATTGAAAGAGAATTTGCCTAAACACATTGTTAAAAATTTTGAGGTTTTGGGCGTTTCTCCTGACGCAAAAGAAGCTGTTTTATTTGCTGTACTCGCAAATGAAAGACTGTTTGGGCAAAATAAAGCTTGGCAATTTGGAAAAATTGCACTAGCTTAAGAACAACTACGAAGTAAAAGGTATGAAATACGAGTTTAAAACCTTGATTATTAAGTTATTATAAAAATAGAAAAGAAAAAAAAAAAAATAGCTATTCTATCTTTTTTTTTTTAAATTTGCACTCCAAAATCAAAAATGTTTCACACATTTTAGCAAGATTTTCAAAACGACAATCAACGTAAAGGTAAAATAGTATTCAAATATTATCCAAAACAATACTAAATGGCATATTTATTCACTTCTGAATCAGTTTCAGAAGGACACCCAGACAAGATAGCAGACCAAATTTCTGATGCAGTTTTAGATGCAATGCTTGCACAAGACCCTCATTCTCGTGTTGCTTGTGAAACACTCGTAACAACTGGTCTTACTGTTGTGGCTGGAGAAATCACGACAAAGGCTTATGTAGAAATCCAAGACATAGTACGCAAAACTATCCAAGAAATTGGTTACAACAAAGCTGAATACCAATTTGAGGCACTTTCTTGTGGCGTAACTGTAGCACTTCATAGCCAATCTCCCGACATTGCGCAAGGTGTAAATGAAGGTGAAGGAATTGATAAAGAACAAGGCGCAGGAGACCAAGGAATGATGTTTGGGTACGCTTCAACAGAAACACCTGAATATATGCCAATGGCACTTGCTTTTTCTCACAGAATTGTAAAAGAATTGGCTAACATTCGCAAAAACAACTTGCAACTAATGCCTTATTTGCGTCCAGATGCAAAAGCACAAGTTACAATAGAATACGACAATCATAATAAGCCTGTTCGTGTACATACAGTTGTAGTTTCTACACAACACGACGACTTTGACAAAGAAGCAGCAATGCTCCAAAAAATCCACGACGAGGTAATTGCTCACGTTGTTAAAAAAGTTATTCCCGCACATTTGTTAGATGATAAAACTGTTTATCATATTAACCCAACAGGAAAATTTGTTATTGGAGGTCCTCACGGTGATAGTGGCTTGACTGGTCGTAAAATCATTGTGGATACCTACGGTGGCAAAGGCGCACATGGTGGTGGTGCTTTTTCTGGAAAAGACCCATCAAAAGTAGATAGAAGTGCCGCTTATGCAGCTCGTCATATTGCTAAAAACCTTGTTGCAGCTGGTGTAGCAGACGAAATTTTGGTACAAGTAGCTTATGCTATTGGTGTGGCAAAACCTGTTTCTTTGAACGTAAATACTTATGGAACGTCTAAATTAGGACTTTCTGATGAGCAAATTGGCGTTATTGTAGCAGAACTTTTTGATATGCGTCCTAAAGCTCTTGTAGAGCGTTTGGGACTGAAAAACCCAATTTATTCTCCAACTGCTGCCTACGGACACATGGGACGTGAGCCATACACGGCAAAAGTTGATTTTATGTTGGTTGAAATCAAAGAAGATAACAATCATAAAACAGAAATACGTACAAAATCAAGCAAAGAAGTAGAATTTTTTACTTGGGAAAAATTAGACTACGTTCAGAAAGTAAAAGATGCTTTCAAAATTAAATAATTATTATTGAGTACATAAACTTAAAAAATCCTTTCAAATATAATTTTGAAAGGATTTTTTGTTTTGGTATTTATATCTCTAAAACATTCAAATCTTACGTTATTTTTGCTTTTCTCTTTTGAAGAATTTTAAACTAAAAAAGTGCCTTCCAAACTAAATTGGAAAGCACTTTACATAATCAAATTAATTAATCTTTCACCCCTAATTAAATTTCAATTTTTGTTTACTGTTTTACCTTACTTTTTTTATGCTTAATAAAAACTAATACTATACGTAAAGGTACATTTAAAAAATTTGGTAGTCAATAGCCATTGAGAATCCGCTAGTGTTCATTGAGAATTCGCAGGAGTTCATTGAGAATTCGCAAGGGTTTCATTGAGAATTCGCAGGAGTTCATTGAGAATTCGCAAGGGTTTCATTGAGAATTCGTAGGGTATCATTGAGAATTCGTAGGGTATCATTGAGAATTCGCTGGGTTTCATTGAGAATTCGTAGGGTTTCATTGAGAATTCGTAGTGGTTTCATTGAGAATTCGTAAGGTTTCATTGAGAATCCGTAAATGAGCCACTTATTTAAGTAGTGCCTCAAAAAGTAGTTTTCCTTGTAATTGGTAGCCTTTTTGTTTATAATGCACCTTGTCAGAATGTGCAAGTCCTGCATTTTGCCATTTGGCAACTGCTCCCAAACCGCCCATAATCTCGTACAAATCCCAAAGAGCAACTTTATATTTTTCTGCTAAAATATAGAGTTGTTTTTGCATTTTATCCGTGTTTTTATTAGGATTTTTCGCACCTTGAAAGTACGTATCTGCAGGCGTGGTAAGTAAAATATTGATATTAGGACAATTATTTTGAATGTTTTTTAGGAGTTTTTCAAAATCAGCCACAAATTCTGGTTCGTTATAGTCATATTTATAGCCGTTGTTTGTCCCCAACGAAATAATTACCAAATCAGGCGTAAGTGTTTGCAAATGAGGAATAAATAAAGGAGAATTAACAAAAGAGCCAACTTCTGCACCATTTACACCAACAGAATGATAACTAATGCCTTTTTGGACATTATTATCAAAGCTAACTCCTTGTAATGTAAAATGTGTTTGATTTTCAGAATGTTTAGAAAACGCCAAACTAATCTTATGAGCGGGTTTTTTGAGGTGAAATTCTGCGTAGCCTTCTGCAAAAATACTATTGGGCTTTATAAATCCGTTTTCTGTCCATAAAATTGGATAAAAAGAAGTGCTATCATTTGTCGGATAATAAATACGTACCGTTGAAATAAGGTGTTTTATGTCTTCTACTTCACGTGGGCGCATATTTACAGTAGCACAAATTTCTTCTGTTGTTGCAGTCATTCCTGCAAGCCCCCACGCACAAGCAGGCGTTCCTATGCGAGTTTTGGAGAGATTTCTACAACCTTTCCATTTACCATCAAAAGTAGTTTCTATGCTAAGTGGGTCGTAGCCTGCATTTGCCAAGATTGTTGGAAAAAAATAACCTCTGCCTGCTTTATTTTGCCCTAAAACGCTATCTTTTAGGATTAGGTGGCGTATTTTGCCTGTAAGAATATCAGGTTGGATATGAGAATCTCCAATATGAATAATATTTATTTTTTTGTTTTGATATTTTTTAACAGAATCCAATTTTTCATAAAAACGGCTCAAATTCTCTCTAAACAGTATTTTATTTTTATCATATTGAATAAACTTATAAATAATTTCTTTTTGTTCTTTTTTTATTGAAATACTATCTTTTTGTAAATTTTTATCATCTTTCTGTGCGGAACACGCAGAAGAAAAAAGCAATAAAACAAGAAGAAAGTAAATTTTTATCATTTATATGTTTTTCTTTGTATTTTCTTCTGTATTTCTTGTGCCTACTTGTGTGTATTTCTTAATGTTCTTAGTGTTAAAAAACTAACTCTCAAACTGAAATCTCAAATAATTAGTAGTAAAACCTTTCTTAGCAAAGGCAATTTCGTATTTGGTTTTGATACCAAAATGTTCTTTTTCAAGTTCCGATGCATATAAATCCGTTGTTGAAACTAAATTTTTGATTTTTTCTGTTGCCAAAACCTCCAAAGTATATTCAAAAAGTGGTGGGTTGTCTGTTTTGAAACGAATAATACCATCTTCTTTGCAAATATTCTTATAAATTCCTAAAAATCTTGGATGTGTGAGTCTTCTATGTGTATCACGTCCACGTGGACGAGGGTCAGGTTGCACAATCCAAATTTCAGAAATTTCGTTTTTCTCAAAAAAATCTTCCAAATTTTGTATATAAGTTCTCAAAAAAGCCACATTTTGCAGATTTTTTTGTTGTGCAATTTTGCTTCCTGCCGCAAGTCTTGCACCTTTTATATCTATGCCTATGAAGTTTTTTTCTGGGAAAATTTCTGCAAGTCCTGTTGTATATTCTCCATTTCCGCAAGCAAGTTCTAAAACAATTGGATTATCATTTTTGAAAAAATCTTTGCCCCAATTACCCTTACAAACACTATAAAAGGGTTTTTCTTCCTCAAAAACATTATCACTATTTTTGTTGAGTTCGTATTTTACTAATTTATTTTTGCCCATAAATCCTTAATTCTCTAAAAAAATCTAAAACCCAAATTTAAACATTCCTTTCATTGATTTCATTTCTCTTTGGTGTTCTTGCTTAAAATCTCTCAAATAATAAGTAGCTGCATCTACATCATATAAAAATATACGTTTGTCTTCAATTGCCTTAAACATTTTGTTAGTGGCTTTGCGTTCTTTTTCTATGCGTTTGGTGATTTCACTTTGCGTTCCTCTACAAAATTGGTCAAAAAACGACATTTGAAATGGGTTGCCACTTTCTGTAATTTCTGAAAGTTCGTCTTGAAGTTCTTCTAATTGTTCTTTAAGGATTTTATTATAGTATTTGAGTTTGTCGTCTGCTAATTTATTGATATGTCCTTTGTCTATTTGCAAATATTCTAGTTGTAATTTGAGCAAATCAAAAAGGTCATTTTTTTCATACGCCTGCGTGATGCGTTTCATTATTTCAGTTTTGCGCTCACGCTCTAGTTCGTCGTGTTCTTTGTCTGGGTGAAATTGTTTGACAAGTTCTGTATAGATTTTGCGACTTGCTTGCCCAATATTTTTGGCTTCTTCTTCTGCTTTTAGTTCTTTCGCAATTTGCCCAGCCGTTTTTTTCTTAGATTCTCTTTGCTCGTGATTTTCATTTTTGGCTGATTTTTGATTATTTTTATTTCCACCAAAAAGGTTTTCAAAAAGATTACCACTAGCATTTTGCTTAAAAAACTCGTCTCTTTCATCTGGATTTGTCATATCAAAGCCAAACATTTCTTTTATTCTATCATTTGTTGCATCATTTTGCTCATTTAACTCATCTTTATAACTTGCGCCATTATGTTTTTGGTAGATTTTTTCTAATTTTTCAGAATCTTCCGTCATACTGATGATTTGAGGAAGTTCTGCCACCATATAATAAGAAATATTTTTTTTTAAAGATTTATTAGTTTTTGGTGCTTCAAAATGCTCATCTAACAAATAAATAATATCAATATCAACTTGTCTCATTTTGGCGTGAATAGGTACTATTTTCTCGTTATAGAGTTTTCTACCAAAATCAATATTAGCTTTTGCCTGCGTGATAAATTGCTTTAAAGCATCAATTTTTTGCGTATAACTATTGAATTGCGTTTGCAATCTAGAAAGTTTTTCACCAGTTTTTTCTATGGCAATAATATGGTTATTAGTCATTTAGCGTAATTTCTTAGCGTAATTATTATTGTTTTTTTTCTTAATCTATACAAATATAGGATTTTTTCATTTATTTTCAAAATGTAATATCATAATTATCTAAGATTTTTATATATTTTTCCGCAATAAAAAAATAACCTATCATTAGTAATTTACTAATGATAGGTTATTTTTATTCATCATCAAAACGAACAATTACTTAATTTACAATTATTTTCTCCATCACAAATTTATCTTTCATCTGAATTTTCATCACATAAATACCTTTTGAGAGTGTTTTAAGAGATATATTTTCCAAAGAAATATTTGTTGTTGTACTTACTTTTTGAGTCAAAACCTCCATTCCTTGCATATTGTACATTACAATTTGCAGCGTTTCATTAGGCAAATTAGTAAATTCTACATTGATATTTTGAGTTGCAGGATTTGGAAAAACTTTTACAGACTGTCTGAATTTTGGGTCTGTAGCAGTAATAGCACAAAAATTCCTACCTAATATAGTGATAGTTATCCCTGCGTTTAGCGTACTTTGTGTAGTGATTTCAGCACAAGTATTTTGCGCTGTAATAGCTGTTTTGGTTGCCTCAATAGTTGTTCCTATACGTGAAGTAAGATAGCTACTAATTGTCTGCGGATTAGCTTTTTTATAAGAAATTCCTGCAATAGTATAAGTTCCTTCTGTAAGGCTAGCAAAATCAAAAACGCCAGTTGCATTAAATTGAAATATATTACCATTTTTTGTAAGCAAGTAATTATAATCATAATCTGAAGCCACAGCAGGGAAAGGAAATACTGTTTGTACTTTGTCAAAAGCACCAATAGAAAGTGGTTCTCCTTCACAGATTTTGGCTGCAGCAGCAGGGAAATTAGTAGGTAATTTAATTTTCCCACTTACAGGACTACAAAATGTAGTACAATAAGTAACACTTCTTATTGTTATTTGTGTGGCTAAATTATAAGTGCTATTATTATTTGCTAATGACGCACAAATAGTAGAAGCTACAATATCTGTTTGAATACTGGTTATAGTGCTTCCTATGCGTGTAGTAAGATAGGCAGCCATAGTTTGAGTGTTTGTATTTTTGTAAGAAATCCCCACAACAGTATAAACACCTTCTCCAAGAGTAGCAAAATCAAATAGTCCAGTTGTATTAAACTGAAATAAATTACCATTTCTAGCAAGCAAATAACCATAATCATAAAGATTTGCGGCAGGTGTGAAAGGAGCAAATACTTTACCAAAAGCACCAATAGCTGCCACGTTTCCTTCACAAAATTCTGCAGGAATTGCAAGCCCACTAGGCAATACAATCTTTGAATTTCCTGGCACACAACCTGTAGGGTTAAATTGTGGAGGAACTGTTGTATCTTCTACACCATCACCTCTGACATCAGGGTCACCTTGGCTAGCATTCAGCCCCAAACCACGCTTAGAGAAGGCTATCCAAATAATATCATGATTGGCACTACCAAAAAGTTGTGTATCAGCAGCAAGCAAAGCATCTCTACCATCTACAAAACCTGGTCCGCAAGGTTGTAATTTTAATGCTAAAAGTACCAGTTGAATAGTTTTATTATTTCCTCCATTACCATTTTGCAAATCATTATCAAAGCCATATCTGCCTATCATACCCCAATTTACTTCCCAAAGCATAGTACACCATATAAACCCAATACCGTGAGGCTGGCTAATAGCCGCAGTATTGGCAACACCAGAATAAGTATAAGGATTAACCGCCATATTTGTTGTATAAGGTGCAGGACGTATACCACCACCTGTTGTAGGCTGATAAGTAGCATAAGTACCTATTCCACGAGGAGTTGCGCCTGTGTGTGAAGGCAACATTGTCATTACCAAACCAAAGAAATCACTCCATCCTTCACCCATTTGTTCAGCATTTTGCAAACAACCAGAATTGGCGGGTCCGCCTGTTAGGCGTGTAGAAATACCGTGACCGTATTCGTGAGCAACAATACCACTATCAAAAGAGGAATCACGCCTTGGCGTTGCACCTACGGGAGTTACAGACCTAAAAGTGGCAGAAATGGTATTTCCAGCTATTAGAGAATTCTTGAAAATTAAGCCGTCAGCTTGGCTTACCATCACAATAGGAATAGTAATAGTAGCGTCAGTACCCGACATACCAGAAGGTGCACCAGCCACATTATTCACAATAATAACGCCAATAGCTCCAGCGTTTTGAGCATTTTTTGCTTTCAATACAAAAGTACCAAGACCAGGGCTAGCCGCAGGTGAGCCTCTATCAATAAGGGCTATTTTCCCAGTCAAAGAACCAGCAGGAGAAGCTACACAACCCAAAGTAGGGTCGGCACTACCATCATTCATTAGTTGCATATTGCCTGTAACATTAGTAGTCGCAGTTATTTGCAACCCAAAAGTTGTAGAAGGAGTAGAAACATAACCACCTGCAATTGGCGCAGGAGAGTTTACTGTCAAAAGATTAGTAGGTGCGCCATTATCCCACAAATACATTTGCATACGTGGACTACTACCATCAGGAGGGGTACTAAAATTAGCATTATTAGTGCCACTACCATCTTGACTTTCTGCATTAACAGCATCATTTCCTAAGCCACCACGCCCATAATTATTTGTCTGAAAGTTCCCACTTACATCATCAAAACCATAACGGTAATAGAAGTCGTGGACTTTATTGTTCCAATAAAATAAGTTAGTTACAGAGGCAGGCACATAGGTTTCTGGCTCTTGTGTAGTTACGAAAGGGAAATCAAAATTAAGCGTTGCACCACCATCAGGGCTAGAACCTGGGTCAGGAACATTAGCGGGTGCATCAGCATCACGGTAAGCATACACATTATTTCCTCTTGTAATGGTATATTCTGCACCAAGTGCACCATTTATGTCGTGCCAGCCAAAAGGAGAAGCAGGCAGGCTTTCTGGGTCTTGCACAATAGAACGTGCGCCATAAGAAGGAGCTTCTATAGGCATAGGAAAAATATTATACTGATTTCCGCCTACACGTGGAATAGTGCTTAGCGTAGTGCTTGCAATTCCGTTTAAAGTAGGTTTTTTAGCAATATTTTTAGCAAAAACTCTATCTTCTGGGCAAGCCGCAATTTTCTCTACCAAATTACTAGGCGTGTGTATGTGTTTGTCTTCACAATCATCATTATTTTGATTACCATTATTTTGATTTTTTTCGTGCAGACCAAAGTTACAATGTGTAACCCAATTAGCCTTATTCACAATTTGCCCTGATTGTGCATCTACAAGCACATCCCACCAATTATCACCAGAATTTTCGTAAATAGACAAATTCCAAACTGAAACTAATTCATTTTTAGCATTAAGGTAATACATTTCTTTCACAGGAATAGGCTCTTGTGAAATCCCTGCTTTGCTAAATTTTGTTACATTCACTCCTTTTGCATTAGTAGCACTACTAGAAGTAAGAGGCTCTGTAATTTTCAGGTTTAATCCTGTTGCAGCTGCACGTATAGCACTTTCAGCGGACATACTTGATGCAGCAGAACGCACAGAATAATCTTTTTTAGGCGTGCCTGCCATATACGTTACTTTGTTATTTTTGATAGAAAAATTAACATTTACATTAAAAATTTCTTTTCCAGCGTGCATTTGACGCAAATAAAGGAACGTAGTCTGCGTATTTTTGTCATAGATTTGGTCTGTTATGAGCCATTGTGCAGACGTAAACGACACGTTTTTTGTTTGTTTGATGTAATCTACAGACATTTGTCGCAAATCCGTTTGTGCTTTTAAGAGGCTCGTGAGCATCATAAAGCACAAAATTAAGGATAATTTTTTCATCAGATTGGAATAAAAGTGGATAGTTAATTTATAAGATTGGTAATATTTTAGTATGATTTTTTTAATAAGCTAAATCAAAACGCAAAGATAGTTTATTTTATAAAACAAAACAAGTACAAAATATAATTTTGTACTTGTCTTTATTAACAGAATATTAAGATAAAAGTTTATTTTAAAAATTCACAATTAATATACATGTTGTCCACCATTGATAGCATAATTAGCACCAGTAATAAAACTCGCTTCTTTGCTTGCCAAAAATGATACCAAATGTGCTATTTCCTCTGTTCCACCTAATCTTCCAACAGGAATTTGCGCCACAATAGCATTTCTTACGTCTTCACGCACCGCCATAACCATATCAGTCCCAATATAACCAGGAGAAATAGTATTTACCGTAATTCCTTTGCTTGCCACTTCCATAGCAAGGGTTTTAGTAAAACCGTGCATACCTGCTTTTGCCGCAGAATAATTAGCTTGCCCAAACTGCCCACGTTGTCCATTTACAGAAGAAATATTGATAATTCTCCCAAAACTGCGTTCTCTCATTCCATCAATGACGTTGCGAGTGCAATTAAAAACACTGTACAAATTGGCGTGAATCACCTCGTCCCACTCTTGGAACGTCATTTTGTGGAATGGGCGGTCTCTGGTGATACCTGCATTATTGACAAGTACATCAACATTTCCAAACCTTGTTTCAATGTCTTTCATCATTGCGGCAGTTTCTTCAAAATTGCTCACATCAGCCTTTGCCATATCAAAAACAAAGCCTTGTTCTTTCATTTCTACAGCCCATTGGTCTGCTTTTTCTTGGTTGCGGTAGTGCGCAATGACGTGATAACCATCTTTTTGAAGTCTTTGGCACATTGCTGACCCAAGCCCGCCTGTAGCTCCCGTAACGAGTGCAATCAATTTTTTGTCCATAAAAGTATTAGTTTTAGAGTTGATTTTAGTTTATTTTGAAGATATTTCTTAGTGAATTAAAAAAATAAAATATTAACGGTTAAATCTAAAATAAAAATTGTAATAAACCAAGAAAAATTATCATTTTTTTGCTAAATTGCATTAGAATTATGGCTTACTACAATAAATACTAAATAATAACACCAACCTTAAACTGGAAAAAATATGAATTATTGGGCTGTCGGTGCTACTTTTGGAGGAATAGAGGATAAATCAGAAGAATTTGTTAAAAATGGCTATTGGCGTTATGTTGATGACAAATCACAGTACACTGAAGAGGTAGCACAAATAAAAATAGATGATATTCTTGTTATTAAATCTTCCTTTACACGAGGTGAAAAAAACAGCATAACCGTTACAAGACTTAAATATATTGGTATAGTTGTAGGTAAAGATGTTGCTAATCCATACTATTTTAAGGTTAATTGGTTAAAAGATGTCCCTAAAAAAGATTTTGATAATATTTCACATCGTAAAATAATTGAGCCACTTAGACACAACGTAATGTTTGATTATGTCCAATTGATTCTTTTTGGTACGGAATACCAACTACAAATGCAAAACTATATTAATCTTCTTCAACATAAGCCACAAATAATCTTACAAGGACCTCCTGGCACAGGAAAAACACGCCTTGCTAAACTTATTGCGGAAGAAATGACCAAAAAACAAACAGAAGGAGAATACAAAATTGTACAATTTCACCCTGCATACTCGTATGAGGATTTTGTACGTGGAATAGTGGCACAAACCAACGAAAACGGGCAAATTAGTTATGAAGTGCAGAATAAAATCTTAGGAGAATTTGCACAAAAAGCACTTCAAAATCTAGCAGATAGCAAGAAAAAACCTATTGAAGTAACAAAAGAAGCTAATCTTAATAGAGTCTTTGAAGAGTTTAAAGATTATGTAATTGATGAAATAGTAGAAAAAGGGAAATTTGAATTGGATAAAACAACTATCTATATTACTAGCATTGATGAGGAAAGTTTCCTTTATACAGGAAATAGTTGGAAAAATACGCTACGTATGAAATTTAAAGATTTACTGTTGATGTTGAGTACTGAAATTACACAAAGAAACCAAATCAAAGAAATGAATAATATTGCAGGATTGGCTAAACAACATGCAAGTTATTATCTAAGAATGCTTAGTAAATTTAGAGAATTTCAAGCCACAGAAAATATACCACAAAAAACTTTTCCTTCTAATAAAGATAAACCAGTTACACGTCAAAACTTCATCCTTATTATAGACGAAATAAATCGTGCAAACCTGCCCGCAGTGCTTGGAGAGCTGATTTATGCCCTAGAATACCGCAACGAAAATGTAACGAGTATTTATGAGTTAGATGGAAACAGAGAGATAAATCTCCCTGATAATCTTTACATTATTGGTACAATGAACACCGCAGACCGTAGCGTGGGACATATTGATTACGCTATTCGTAGGAGATTTGCCTTTGTAGATATCTTGCCAGACGAAAGTGTTATCACTTTTGAAAAAGCAAAAACCTTGTTTATTCAACTCAAAAGTATTTTTGAGAAACATACCGTAGCAGATTTTAATCAAAATGAGGTGATGTTGGGGCATAGCTATTTTATTGTAGCAGATGAAACTCAACTATATATGCGCCTTCAATATGAAATAAAGCCTATTTTGAAAGAATATTTGAAAGATGGCATCTTGTTGGCAAGTGCGGAAAAACTAATCAACGAGCTTACAATATGAATTTGCTTGTTTGTAGAGAACATCAAACCCTAGATGTTGATTTTGAGATAAATACAGTCCAACAACAAGTTAATACTAACAAATTATTTGAAGTTACAAACAATCAGGTTGTTTGTAGCTATTTTATTGGTGTTCAATGGCTTACAGAAGATACTGCTATTTATGTTGAGCCAAAGATAAATAAAGAAGAAGCACAAACTAATTACTTAGAGATGCTTTTTTCTGCTCTCAAACACCCAGAAATAGCAGAAATATACACCAAAGAACTATTTAATATTGATTTTGAAGCTAATTACATTGAAATAGAACAAAAACAAGATTTGCTTACGCCATTATTAGTAGTACAATTTTTGAGCGTGGTAAAGCAAATTGTCAAAAAAGGACTGAAAAAATCTTATTACAAAGTGCAAAATAACCTTATGGCAAAAGTTAAAGGCAAAATATTAGTAAATGAAACCATTAAAAAAAACATTGTAAAGCAACAACCCTTAAAATCTTTTTGCAGTTATGATGAATTTGGATTAAACAATATTGAAAATAGATTGCTCAAAAAAACATTAGTTTTTATACAAAGATATTTGCCAACTATAAAACATCTTAGCCACCAAAACAACACTAATCAAGCGTTTATGGAAGCTATTTTTAACTATGTGCGCCCTGCATTTGAGTTTATTTCTGATGATGCGAACCTCAATGAAATAAAACATACCAAAACAAATGCTTTTTATAAGGAATATGAAGAGGCTTTAAGGCTTGCAAAGCTAATTTTAAAGCGTTTTGGGTATCATATCAATAATATTCAGGAAGAAAAGCTAATTAAAGTGCCTCCTTTTTGGATAGATATGGCTAAACTCTTTGAGTTGTATGTTCTTGGTTTGCTGAAAGATACTTTTGGAGAGAATGTATTTTATCATTTCAAAAGTGGAGGAAATGAATTAGATTATTTGCTAAAAACAGACAAATACAAACTTGTTATTGATGCTAAATACAAACCTATTTATACAAAAACATTTATGAAAGAGGATATTAGGCAAATAAGTGCATATGCTAGACTTCGTAAAGTTTATGAAAAGTTAGATGTAGCACAAAATCAAGTGATTGATTGTCTGATTATTTATCCTAATCAAGAAAACGGTTATCTTTCTTTTGATAATTTGGATTTATTAGATGACAATCATAAAGTAAAAAAGTATATTCAATTCTATAAAATAGGAATTAAACTACCTAAAATAAATTAAAAGTAACTGCGACTTGGAAACAAACAAGCAATCCAAATAAAATAAAGGATAATAAGCTGATTATCAATATATTTACATTAACTCAGAACTCGTAACTCACCATTCACAACTCATTTACGGTTTATTTTTCTCAATAAAAATACATTTTTTCTTGTTAAAATACTATTTCATTCTTATATTGCGCACCTAATTTGTAAAAAATGTTTTTTCTTAATAAAGTTCACTTTTAGAGAAGTTTTTAGCAAAATTTTCAAAAAATCTTATCATACAAAATCTAAAATAAAAAAATGACAGATATTACTGCAAAAGCTGAATCTTGGGGTTCTCGTGTAGGTCTTATACTCGCAATGGCGGGAAATGCCGTAGGTTTAGGTAACTTTTTGCGCTTCCCTGTGCAAGCAATACAAAATGGTGGAGGGGCTTTTATTATTCCTTATTTGGTTTGTTTTTTGCTGATGGGTATTCCTCTTTTGTTTGTAGAATGGAGTATGGGACGTTTTGGTGGCAAACACGGACATCATAGCACACCCTTCATCTTAGATTCTATGGATAAACGTGCTTTTTGGAAATATGTAGGCGTTTTTGGGATTTTTACTAACTTGGCAGTTGCTGCTTATTATTGTTATTTGGAGTCTTGGACACTTTCTTATGTCTATCATTCTATTATGAGAGATTTTGCAGGGCAATCTCCTGAACAAATTGCAGGTTTTTTTGGTAATTATACTGGCACTCCTGGTGCAGAAACTTATATTTTTTGGATTATTTGCTTGGTTTTGAATACTTGGATTTTATCACGTGGTTTAAGTGGTGGTGTTGAGAAAGTAGCAAAAATTGGTATGCCTTTACTTATTTTATTTGGCGTTTTCTTAGCGGTAATGGCTTATACGGTCAAAGCGGGCGTAAATGGCGCAAAATATGATGGAACAGTTGGGCTTAACTACCTTTGGACACCTGATTTTAGCACTATTTGGTCAGCAAAAGTGTGGATGGCTGCCGCAGGACAGATATTTTTCACGCTTTCTGTGGGTATGGGTTCTATTCAATGTTACGCCTCTTATGTCAAACCAAAAGAAGATATTGCGCTCAATGCAATGTCAGCTGGTTGGATGAATGAATTTGTAGAAGTTGTATTAGGAAGTGCTATTATTATTCCTATTTCTGTGGGTTATTTAGGTATTGATAAAGTTGTTGAAATGACTACAAATGGTGGTTTAGGACTTGGATTTAAGACTTTACCTTATCTTTTTGAACAATGGGGAAGTACGCTTGCTGTTATTTGTGGTGTATTTTGGTTTGGTTTGCTGTTTTTTGCAGGCATTACCTCATCTCTGGCAATGGGTACACCTTGTATGGGTTTCTTGCAAGATGAGTTTGGTTGGAAACGTGAAAATGCCGCTTGGGCATTTGGTGGAGCAGTTTTTATCTTAGGTTTGCCAACTGTTTTGTTCTTTAATTATGGTGTTTTTGATGAGTATGATTATTGGGCTGGTACATTTTCTTTGGTGGTTTTTGCTATGATAGAAATTATCTTATTTGCGTGGGTTTTTGGTATGGAAAAAGGTTGGAAAGAAATCACAACAGGTGCAGATATTCAAGTGCCAATAGCATTCAAATTCATCATTCAATATGTTACACCATTGCTTTTAGGAGCTGTTTTCGTTAGTAGTATTCCTAATTTGATAGATATGATTACACATAAAAAACTATATGAAGAACTTGCCAAAACAACAGATGCAGTTGCGAGAGAATTTATAGAAAAGAAAATTTTGTATGTAAATATGGCTAGAGTACTTCTTTTAGCAGTTTTTGGGGGGGTTTCGTACCTTGTATATGTAGCTTATGAAAAACGCAAACGTGAAGGTAGAATTTCATAAGTAACATTATCTATAAAAAAAGCCTCTCCAAATTTTGGAGAGGCTTTTTTATAGATGGTGGTTATAGAATATACACTGTAAAATACAAGATTAAGATTTGGAAAAACTGCAAAGTGGTAGCGAAGTTATAAAAATTGCTATCACCCATTCAATCAATTTATCAAAATTAGGTTATTCGCATCTAGTTTGGCTCTTTTTATAAATAATTAAACATTTATTTTTGCTATAATACTCTGCCTTTTCAATGTTATGGAGTCTTATTTACTAATATTACGCAAGGATAATTTTGAATTTGATAAAATGGTCTGTACCGTAGTGGAACGAAGGTCTGACCATTTTATCAAATTTAAAGTTAAAACGTTTTTTGGTCTCAATAAAAAGCATTTTTAGAAAAAAGCCTCTGGTTTAATTTTAATAGAAATATAATTAATCATTTTTTCGCATATACTGCAAACGGGAAGGATTTCGGAAAAACGAATTTCGTATTAGTTCCAGCGGAACGGCATATTTATAGAAATATCATTGTATTTGTATTAAAGCTCCAGCGGAGCGAAATATTTATAAAACTAGCCCTTGCTAGTGCCGCTCCGCTGGAGCTGAATACATTTTTTGACCTATTTTCTATAAAACTAGCTCTTGCTAGTGCCACTCTGCTGGACTTCAATACATTTTCCGAAATCCAAGCCGTTCCTAGGATAACTTAGTGATATTAGTAACCGTATCTCTATCTACGTCTACTATTGCCACTATTTGCTGACGTTGCAAATATGGTTGGGTTGGTCAGCTAAAAGCAAAATTATTTCTGCTCTTT
The DNA here is from genome assembly GCA_043771315.1 of Raineyaceae bacterium. Lineage (GTDB taxonomy): Bacteria > Bacteroidota > Bacteroidia > Cytophagales > Thermonemataceae > JANYGM01. Next base: position 20 of record JAYVHJ010000375.1, on the reverse strand, counting down.
TTTGAAAAGTTACTAATCTA
>JAYVHJ010000374.1:0-11344 GCA_043771315.1 Raineyaceae bacterium | reverse complement strand
TTGCTTACTGAAAATAGCAATTATGTCTTTATTAATAGCAATTTTTGATTTGTCAAACAAACTGTCCATTAATTCCATATAGTCAGGAAGCCCACCTGTATGATTTAGCAAATTTCTTATAGTTATTCCTTTATAATTTGAAAGTGATGGAATAAATTTTGTGATATTATCGTCCAAATTCAATTTCCCTTTTTCTTTAAGTATCATAATTGCCATTGCTGTAAACTGTTTTGAGCAAGATGCTAATTCAAAAATTGAATTTTCATTTAATTTTTCTTTTTTCTCTTCATTAGCATACCCAAAACTTTGGCTGTATATAATATTCCCTTTTTCTGCAATCAGAAAGTTTCCATTTATTTTTTTGTTTGAGTAAATTGAATTGAGAAGACTGTCAATTTTTTTGATTCTGTCCTGTCCAAATACAAGTTGTCCGACTAAAAAAATTACGATTGTTATTGTTATTTTTAATTTCATTTTTTGTTATTTTAATTAATGTGAGATGTTTCAGTAAACTTGCCACCAACTCGTTAATATGCGCAACTGCGTACTATCACAGTTAAGCATAATAAAAGCATTTTTATTACTTAATGAAGATGAGCGTCATTTTGGAAAAAAAGTTATGGAGCATTTTGCTAAATTGGGTTAGTTTCAAAAATAGGAATAAATATTGAAACAAATATGCAGGAATATTTTTTGAGAGAAAAATCTATTATGCAAAATGGGGTTATTTATCTGCAAAACGGCATTTGTTGCCTGCAACTACAAATGAAGTAATTGAAAAAAAGCTGTTTTGTAAGTTTCAGAAATAGGAATAATGTGTGTTCCCATTTTGATATTATTGCGTTCAATGGCATCAATTTTACTTATATTTACCATGTAAGATTTATGAACTCTATGTACCAAATTAGATGGAATAAGCAATTCTATTTCAGAGAAATTTTGCAAAGTCATTATTTTTTTGGTGGTCGTATGAATCCTTCTATAATCTCTCATTCCTTCTATAAATAAAATATCATTTATAGTTATTTTTTCTAATCTGTTTTCAGTTCTGATAAAAATAAATTCAGGGATTATGTTGGTTATTGTTGCATTAAATTTGTCATAAGCCTTATTAACAGCCTGCAAAAAACGCTCAAATGTAAAAGGTTTTAGCAAATAATCAGTGATATTTAACTCATATCCTTTTAGTGCATATTCTTGGTGTGCGGTAGTAAAAATTACTTGACAGTCTAATTTTGAGGTTTCTAGCAAATCAATACCAGAAAAATTATCTAAACTAATATCTAAAAACAATAAATTTATTTCATTTGATTTCAAAAAAGCCAGCCCATCTAGTGCATTATCAAAAGTGCCTAATAAATGTAAAAATGGAGTTTTATTGATAAAACTTTGCATTTTTTCTTGTGCCAAAGGTTCATCTTCAATAATAATACAAGAAAATTTAGGCATTGTTATTAGCTTTTATTTGATGAAATTTAAGATTTTTAGGTATGAATTATGACGAATAATACAATAAAATATCAATTAGAAATAGTCAAATCAACTAAATAAATATTATTTTTATTATTTATTTTTAATGTATGTTTTTCTGGATAAATTAGACTTAATCTTTTTTCAATAAGCAGGTTTCCAAGCCCATTACTTTTTACTAATGGAAGGTTTTCATTGCTATATTTATTGTCGTAAATATTCTCACAAATAAATTTTATACTTTCATTTTCTATTATTAAACTGATATTAATGGCATTTTTTATTTTTCTATTGGTAGTATGTTTAAAAGCATTTTCAATAAAAGGAATAAAAATCATAGGAGCAATTATCTTATTTTTTGTGTTTTCTATTACAGAGAAATTTACAAAATCTGGGTTTGATGTTCTTATTTTTTGTAATTCTATGTATTTTTTAATATATTCTATTTCTTTTGAAAGTAAAATTTTATCTGATTTAGTTTCAAAAAGCATAAAACGCAAAATATCTGCTAGTTTATTAAGGTATTCAGAGGCTTGTGTGGCATTTTTGAGTAGCAACATATCAATATTATTGATGGTATTAAACAAAAAATGTGGGTCTAATTGTGCTTTAACAAGTGCTAATTCCATTTCATAATTTCTCAAATTAAGTTCTTCTTTTAGTTTTATTTCTTCATACCAAATAATAAAACCTTTGATTATCAAACTAATAGCTCCACAAATAAGAGAAATAAGAAAAATAGTAGTAATCTCTGTAAAAAATGAGTTAAAACCATCTTTAAACATAAAATCTCGCCCAAGTAAAGAAGACAAAAGCAAACTTCCCAGCAAACTAGCACTAATAGCAATCAAAATTCCATAAATCAAAATAGGGATTACCTGTTTGTTTTTGAGGTATTTAGGAAACAAAAAGAAATAAAAAGCATAAAAAACAATCAAAGAAGGCACAACTGCAAAACCCATTACTAATTTTAAGATGTAAAAAGTATTTGTAGGTTTACTCAGTGCATTTGAAGCCACAATAATCACAAATAAAAGCAAAAAATAACAACCCCAAAAACTCGTATGAATGAAAACAATAATTGATTTTTTCATAGTTCTAACTCTTTTTCTTATACTTCATATCTCCAAAATCACCATTTCCTGCTTCCAAGCACCAATTTTGTGGCTAAAAGCATCAAAAAAATTACGCTCAAAAAATAAATAATATCTCTGGAGTCAATAAGTCCTTTGCTAAGTGCGCTATAATGATAATCTATGCCTAATTGCATCACAAAGTAAGAAAAATCAGTAGTGTTATTGATATTTGCTATTGCCGTAAAGCCATAATAAATCAAAAAACAAAGGAAAACTGCCAAAATAAAAGAAATAATTTGGTCTTTTGAAATGGAGGACGCAAAAATCCCAATAGCTGTAAATATAGCTCCTAAGAGCGCAAGCCCAATATATGACCCCATAATGCCTGCATAATCCATATTGCTAGCAAAAATAATTTCATTTGCCTTGTTTTTGACCTCCACCATAGACAAATAACGCACCGTAAAATAATACAAAATAGTTGGAATAAGCGCAAAAATGACCAAAAGCCAGCTTGCAAAATATTTTCCTAAGATAATATTCCAGTCTGTAAGTGGGCGTGTGAGCAAAAGCTCCATTGTACCAGTCTTTTTTTCCTCTGCAAAAGTCCGCATAGTAATGGCAGGAATAAGGAACATAAAAATATAAGGTGCAACAGAAAAAAGTGTGTCCAGATTAGCAAAACCGCCATCAAGCACGTTGGTATCAGGGAAAAGCCACACCATAAGCCCCATAGCAATCAAAAAGACTGCTATCACAATGTACGCTATCAGTGAGCCAAGAAAAGTATTAATCTCTTTGAAAAAAATGGTTAGCATCTTTTTTAGGTGTGAAGTGTGAGGTGTGAAGTATTATTTTACAAAAACACATCTTTAATGTCGCAGGTAGAAACCTTGCCTATATTGTCAAAATTCAGTGCTACCCATTCTTGGGCTGCTTTTTTGCCTTTTTCTTTGAGCATTTTCAAAAACTCCCAATCTGCGTTGAGCTTGCTAGAAGCAGTCATTCCTGCCATTATTTCTTGTGGGTTGATATGATGAATAAGGATTTTGTGTTCTCCACCATCACCAATATTCAGCCCCAAAGCTAGCAAACGTTGTAACATATTTACCCTACGCATCTCGTGCATAAGGCTTGTATTAAAGCTCAAAGTATTTATTCTGTCCCTGATTTCGTCTGCAGTTTGTGGTATTTTCTCTATTTCAATAGGATTTATTTGTATGAGCAAAACGTCAGTAGATTCTGCGTTGTCAATAAGTGGGAAAATAGGCGGATTTCCCATATAACCACCGTCCCAATAAGCCTCGCCATCAATTTCAACAGCTTTAAACAAAAATGGCAAACAAGCAGATGCCATTACGGCATCAACAGAGATGTTTTGTGTATCAAAAACTTTGGCTCTGCCTGTGCGTACATTGGTAGCACAAACAAACAATTTATTTTCTTTTGTGTATTTAAGTTCTTCAAAATCAATCATTTCCAGCAATACATCACGCAAGGGATTATAATCCGTTGGGTTGAATTGATAAGGAGAAAAAAGCATTGTATAAAAGTCAAACATCTGATAAATAGGTGAATACCCTAATTTTGAACTATTAGAATTTTTGTCTATTGCGCTAGGTTGCAATATAGAAAAGTTTTGTTGTGTAGAAATGCGTTTCCAAAACTTATTTAGTAAATCAATAGCACCTTTTCTGCCATTTTTGAGCATTCCGTAAGAGAAAATAGTGGCATTCATTGCGCCTGCACTTGTGCCACAAAGCCCATCAATTTTTATTCTTTCATCTTCTAAAAGTGCCTCCATAACGCCCCACGTAAATGCGCCATGTGAGCCACCGCCTTGCAATGCTAAATCTAGGATTTTTGGTATCATTTTTGATAAGTTGTTGGTGAAGTTTTGTAAAATCAAAGAGAATAAGATACGAATGATTTTCATTCAAATAAAGCACAAATATAATTTTTTTTGGTGATTATCTTTATTTTTATTCTAATTTTGCAACACTCCTTATATGTTTTTCGTTTAAAAAATATCAATCCTAACAATCATTATTTAATTATTATTTTAACAATTATCCCAAAAAAATCAAATGAAAAAAATAACCTTACTATTAGCCTTGTTTGCCTGCACGTATGCCAATGCACAAGACACAAAGCCTGTGGAGGTAGCAAAAACGCCTGTGCAAATCATTGAAGATACTACAACAGTAGATGTTGAAATACCCAAACTCAATGCCAAATTAAAAGTTACAGCCATACAAAAACTTGCTTCACAGCAGATAATAGGCGCACGCCTTACAGAAGCAAAGCATAATCTTTCTAAGAAACACTATCAAATCAGTTGGATTAAGGGGAATTTTGGTGGAAGGATACATTTTGACGAAACCAAACCAAATGTATTTACTTACTCACAAAATGCCACAGAAGTAGCAGAAAATGAAATTCCTCTGATTATTCCTGCTGATGTGCGCACACTTTTGAAAAAAGTCATTCCAAAAGCTGTTACTTACCAATGGTTGCGTAGAGACCTTGCCAACGGACACAAAAATTATTCAACGGATTTTTTGATAGATGGCGTTGATTTTCACTTTGGTTATAATGTGTTTGGAGTAGAAAAACACATCACCATAAGAGCGAAAAGCAGTTCTTTAATTGAATTTGTAGAAGATGAAACTTTTACAAAAATATTGATTTTGACAACGCCAACGGCAGTTATCAATGCTAGCGACAAAATTGACGCTTACATTAAAGCAAAAAACTATGATGCTACAAAAGTACAATATACTGTTCACGCTCAAATTGCTAAAAAACCAACTTCTAAGCTCAATGATGAAAAATATGGAGAAATAAACCTTAATGTAACTGCTGATGTGAAAGGAAAAGGAAGACTTGTATTTCATTACAAACAAGCTACGCCAGAAACAATCACAGAAACAAAAGCTGCAGAATAATTAGGAATTAGAAATTGTGAATTAAAATACAATTTTTTGATAATTAGCGTATTAAAGCGAAAAAAGGACTCCAAAATATTTGGAGTCCTTTTTATATGTGTGAATTATGTAAGTATTTAGAATAACTATGTAAATGTTTTAATGTAAAACGCCTTACCTTTGTGCTGTAGTAAAAGTATTATTACAAAACATAATATTCACAAATTTATAAATATTATCCAAAAATCAAAATGAAAAAAATTACATCAATTCTCGTGTTTATCCTTAGTATTGCTTTGGTACAAACATCACAAGCGCAAACGGTTACTGGGCAAACTAGTACTGTCCCAAGTGTACCAGGTGATGCTGAAAAGAAAGTAACAGTAGCCATTGCCGACCTTAATCAGAAACTCAAAGCTGCCGCAATGAGAAAAGTGCCTGGCGCAGAACTCATAGATGCGACCAACAACGTGACTGCAGGAACTTACGAAATAGGCTGGAAAAAAGGTAACATTGGTGGAAGACTTGCTTTTAATCAAATCAGAGAAGGCAAGTACCAATTTGTAAAAAATGGAACAGAAGTTGCAGACAAAGAAATTCCAAGCATTATTCCTGCAAATGTAATAAATTTGCTTACAAGCATTATCCCAAAAGCAAAACCAGTTAATTGGATTAGCAGAGAGTTTGCTGATGGTCGTATGGAGTATGAAACATATTTTACAATGGAAGAGAAAGATTTTTTCTTCAAATATGATGTTTTGAGAAAAGAAAGAAACATAGAAATCCATTCAAAAACAGGTTCTATTGTAGAATTTATTGATGATGCAGCTTTCACAAGTCTTTTGAATTTGTCTTCTCCAAATGCAGTAAATACTGCTACTGACAAGATAAATAATTACATCAAAAATCAGAACTATGAGGTAAGTAGAACATTGTTTGTTATCAATGCGCAATTACCAGAAAGACGTTCTTCTAAAGTAAGCAGTATGAGACAAGGCAGAATGGATATGGAAGTTACTGCAGATTTGAAAGTGAAAGATACTGAAAAAGGAAAAAGATTGCTTTTTGGTTACCAACAATCTAACCCAGACAAAATTTCAGAAAAAGCCATTGTCGTTGCAGCAACTAAATAACGAACAAGATAGTAAATATTGAACAATAATTGAATATATTTATGCAAAAAAATCCCTCAATAGTTTAGGCTATTTGAGGGATTTTTTTAATTTGGATTTCCCAAATCTTCAAAATTTGGAAAATCTCCGCAAAAATCATAAAAATAAAATTAGTTTTACGTATATTTACGGAAAATATACTCAAAAAATAATGAAAAAACTTTTATTTACTTGCTTTCTTTGGTGTGGCATAAGTGCTTATACAAATGCTCAAAGCACTTTTGCTCCTATCAATACAGATATTTCTCACCTTGTAGAACGCTATGAAATCAAATCTGGTGCGCTTTTCAACAAACAACATACGCACATAAAACCGTATCAGCGCAAAGCGTTGGCACTTATGGCTGATACACTGAATAAGGATAGTTTAGTTTTACTTTCTAAAACGGATAAATTTAACCTTGAATATCTTCAAAATGATAATTGGGAATGGTCTGATACTGCAAATAGTGCAAAAAGTGATAGCAAAAAGCCTTTTTTGAAGAAATTATACAAGAAAAAATCAGATTTTTTTCAGTTTCAAAATGATGCTTTTGATGTTCACGTAAGCCCTGTGGTGCAGCTTTCAATAGGAAAAGATAGCAAATATAGTAGTTTCACGTACCTAAATACTCGTGGTATAGAACTTCGTGGAATGATAGACAAAAAAGTGGGTTTTTACGCCTATATCACTGATAATCAGGCACGTTTTCCGTTGTATGTCCAACAACAAATAACTGCTATTGATGCAGTTCCTAATGAAGGATATTATAAAGATGGAGACCGCCCAACGCCTGATAATGTGGATTTTATCACTGCTAGAGGCTATATTACGTTCAATGCGACAAAGCATATTCAGGCGCAATTTGGTCACGACAGGAATTTTATAGGAAATGGGCAACGTTCTATGATTTTGTCGGATTTTTCTAGTCCTTACTTGTTTTTGAAAGTGAATACCAATGTTTGGAAACTAAATTATCAAAATATATTTGCTCAGATGACCGCAGATGTGCTTAATGCAGATGGTCTGCGCCCTAAAAAATATTTTGCTTTTCATCATTTGAGTGCAAATATCACCAAAAATTTTAATATTGGTTTGTTTGAATCTGTTGTTTTTGGTCGTGGAGATAGCCTTTCTGGTGGTAGCTTTGACTTCAATTACCTTAATCCTTTGATTTTTTACCGTTCTGTTGAACAAAATTTAGGTAGCCCTGATAATGCCATTGTTGGACTGGATTTTAAATGGAATTTTAAGAGAAGTTTCTCATTTTATGGGCAACTCGTTTTAGACGAATTTCGTATAAAAGACGTAATTGCAGGCAATGGTTGGTGGGGAAACAAACAAGCGTGGCAACTTGGTTTCAAATATATTGATGTTTTTGGACTGAAAAACCTTGATTTTCAGCTAGAAATGAACACCGCACGCCCTTATACGTACACGCAAGACACAAAACTAAAATCTTATACCAATTATAATCAGGCACTTGCGCACCCTTTGGGCGCAAATTTCAGAGAATTTATAGGTGTGTTAAGGTATCAGCCAATCCCACGCTTGACCATTGTAGGGAAAATCATTTATGCAAAAACAGGTGCAGATACACCAAAAATAGTAGGCACAACGACCACTACAACAAATTGGGGAACAAATTTGTTACTTTCTAATAAAAATATTGAACAAGAATATGGCAACACAATAGGGCAAGGCGTGGCGCAAAAGCTACTTTTTGCTGATTTGACCTTGTCTTATCAACTAAAACATAACCTTTTTGTTGATTTCAAACAGGTTTTTAGGCGTATAGAAAGTGATTTGGAGGCAAATAAAACAACTATTTCCTTTACACAACTAAGCATAAGGCTCAATATTGCTTCACGTGTACACGAGTTTTAGGAAAATATTTTTGGTTATCTTTGAGCATAAAATACAATTTTACACTTAAAAAGCCTTTCCAAATTTTGGAAAGGCTTTTTTGGCATCTAGTTATGAATTATTTTGAAAAGAATAATTGCTATTATTCTTTTCGTTTTCTGAAGGCTTTATCCAAAATTTCTTCAAAATTTTCTGGATATTTTTCATTAAATTCATTAGTTTCTATCAAATCAATAGAAAATTGTATCATCTCAAAACCTGCATAATCAATGCTATTATGTACGAAAAGCGTTCCAGAATCAGTATTATAACGCCAAAAATCAAAGATAATTTCTTTTGTATCTTCATCAATGACGTGATAAAAATGTGCCTCAAACCAGCGTTCTTCTTCCTCACTAAAAAGATTTTCCATATTATTCATATCTATTTCTGCGGCTTCCTCTTCTCCAAAATATAAGTCAGCGCAATAAATAAGTTGTTGCTTTTGGATAGCCGACAGAGTAGCAAGATTTTTGTTTTCTTGGCTATAAACGTCTATTATCTTAAAAGTGATATTTTCCATACTGATTTTTTAGTAGTTTGTATTTAGGAATTAGAAAATTACCACTATTTAGTCCAAAATCTTAAAAATTCTCTCTTCAAGGCTATTTTTCTCGTTGAGGTCGTAGTTTTTGGTGTATTTCTCATCTTTTTTATCAAAAATAATGACTTTTCCGCAAGTTTTCTCACCAATAATCAGCGTGATTTGCTCGTCACCTTTCGTAAAAACAACAGCATATTTTGCTACAAATGGGCAAGATTTAAAAATCTTTGTTTCGTAGTTTTTTACTTCCAAACACGTTTCTTGTAGATGTTTTTTGTGTTTTTTAGAAATATCAATTTTCTTTTTTATTTGATAATCAGCCACATATTGTTTCTTTTTGTCTTGGCTATCCAGTTTTGTAGCGTAGTTTTCTACCTCAAAAAGTGCTACATCAGAATGGTTTTGAATGACAAAAACTTTATTTCCAAAAATTGGGTGATCTTTTTCTTGCGCATTGGCGCACCTAAACGTAAGGCTCAAAAACGCACTCAAAGCAATTATTAGTATATTTTTCATATTTTATAGTTTTTGAAAATGTAGGAAAATAATAAATAATTAGGAATTGTGAATTAGAAATGAATACAAAACGTAGTATATTGTATTCATTCACAATTCACAATTTCTAATTCACAATTAAAAAAGGTTATTCATAAGAAATTTTTGCCGACTTGATAGGATTTTGAGGTTTGCTACCTGCCTTGCTTTTCGTGTATTTTACTGTGTTGGAAAGAAGTCCGTCCCAATCTGCGGCATCAGTTTTCAAATAACTAATCTCCTCATGCAACGCCTGCAAAAAACTCGTTAAGAAGAACCCACCTGTATTATTGCAATAAGAATACTCACCAGGACTTGCACCAGCAAGGATTATATTGCCTCTTGACTTGATAAAAAGTTTCTCTAATTTTTCTTTTTTCAATGAAATGTTAGAACGTGCAGAAAGAGAATTAGACTCAACAAACTGATTTACGCCAATGTCGGAGTTGCAACAATCACCAAATACAAGGTTTAATCTTGCGCCTTTTTTCACCAATTTATTGTAAACTTCCGACAAACCCATTGAGGTTTCGTTAGAAAGTTTTTGATAATTATTGTATGTAAGTGCCATATAAGGGTATTTATCTGTCTGATTAGACCAACGGAAACCGTGACCAGAATACGCAAAAATCACAATATCATTACTACCAGGGTTGATTTTATCAATAGTATTGTTAATATTTTGTTTAGTGAAATTTTTGTCATTTATCAAATGTTTTTCTAATTTGATGCCCAAAGTTTCAGCAATACCATCAAATTCATTCACCATTACTCTAGAATCAGCAGCACAACTTTCACCAATATCACCAATCAAGCTATTAGAAACCATAATAACGTGAAGTTTTACGTCCTTACTTCCCGTATTTGTGTTGGTATTTGTATTAGTGTTTGTGTTTGTTTGTGTGTCTGTCCAAATTTGTTTTAGAAGTTTGTATTGTGGTTCATCAGTCCTAAAAAACTGCTTTAAATATGCATCATTCAACTGTTCAGCTTTTACGGCTGTGTAGCTATCCACTTTTTTGAAAGTTTCGGGCTTAAACTCGGGGTCGTCACTTACGTAAGGCAAGCCATCTTCATCTTTCTCATCATCATTGTCTTTTTCAGTAAACGCCCAAATGAAAGTGTCGGGGTTGTAGTTGTCTTTTTCGTTGATTTTTTTAGTAATAAAAGTAGGATTTGAACCTGTCATAATAAAGTAGTTTACTTTATCCTCTGTCACATTACTAGAATTGTATTCTACATTGACAACACTATATTTTTTGTCAATAGTATAAGCAATACGCATATAACATTCTTTTTCATTGAAATAAACCATAAAACCCTTGTAGGTGTTTTTTGCGTCATCTGTAAATTTGATTTCATAGAGATTTTGGGCGGTGGCATTTGTGGCAGTAAACCAGAGAAGGCAGCCAAAGACCAGCGTAAAAATTTTGATTTTCATAACTGTTTTAGATTAGATTTTGAAAGAGATTTTTATAAAATTTAGACTGTAAATATATATATTGTTTTGGAGTTTACAAATATCTTGCCCAATTATTTTTTTGGTACTTAATTATTGGATAAAGAGCTAATAAAAAATACTAACTGATGTTACGTAAGAAATAATTTTGTCAAATGTATTTGTTGTAGATACGCACCGCAGTGCGTATCCACGTATGAACAATACGAAAGTAAACAAAACCATAATAACTAAGTTGGCTCAAATACATTATTCTACGTGGATACGCACTGCGGTG
>JAYVHJ010000373.1:0-7654 GCA_043771315.1 Raineyaceae bacterium | reverse complement strand
GTGGAAGTAGGGGAATGTAGCCTAATAGGCTCAGGAGCAGTAGTTTTACCAGAAATAAAAATAGGGAAAAATTGTATTATTGGCGCAGGTTCAGTAGTAACCAAAAATGTGCCTGATAATACAATAGTAAAAGGAAATCCAGCAAGATAAAAAATGAAAAACAAACCAGATTTATCCATTGTAGTTCCTGTTTATAACGAAAGTGATGCCGTATATCACGCTTATGAAGTTATTTCGGGGATAATGAAAGAAAATAAAATTAGTTTTGAGGTGATTATGGTAGATGACGGTAGTGCTGATGATTCTTTTTACCATTTGAGCAAACTCGCAGAAACCAACCCAGAGTTAAAAGTAATCAAATTAGTTTCCAACTGTGGGGCGCATACCGCCATTCGTTTAGGTTTGGAGCTTGCCAACGGTAAAATGGGAGTTTTTATGGCTTGTGATTTGCAAGAACCCGCAGACTTAATTCCTAAGATGATTGAAAAAATGTCTGACAAAACTGATATTGTTTTGGCAGTAAGGTCAAACAGAGATGATAGTTTTAAGGATAAAATGCTTTCTAAGGCGTTCTTTTTTTTAATGAAAAATCTTGTTTCTAAAAAACTGCCTTCTGAGGGTTCTAGTATGTATTTGATGGGTGAAAAAGCCTTAAAAGCACTCAGACAATACAAAGAAAGAAATATGACCATTGAGGGTGTTTTTATACTTAATAATCTGAATTGTGATACTATAGAATATCAAAGAGAATCAAGAAAAACAGGCGTTTCTAAATGGACTTTATCCAAAAAAATAAAAATTTTTATAGATTTTTTTGTTGCCTATTCTATTATGCCAATTAGATTGGTCAGTACAGTTGGTATTTTGTTTTTTTTTATTGGAATTGTGTGGGTTTCTGTGATTTTGGTGAGGTATTTTACTAATGAAGATTTCCAACAAGGCTGGCCAACCTTAATATCAGTGCTTTTGCTTGGTTTTGGTATCACAAATATATCCTTAGGCATTATTGCAGAGTATTTATGGCGTACATTAGACGAAACACGAGGAAGACCAAGATATATCATTGACCAAAAACTAAATTTTGAAAATGCAAATACTTAAAATAGTGTTAGTTTGTACACTTTATGCAGTACTAAACACTACAGGAGCTGCCATAATTAAAAACGAACTCAAAACAATGTCTTTGAATTCAGTTAAGGATTACGTTATATTTTTGTTCAATTTCAGGGTGATAGGGGCTTTTTCAGTTATACTTTTATCAGCACTTATGATGTTTAAGGCACTTTCTTTGGGTAAATTTTCTTTGATAAGTCCAATTGCAACAGGAATAAATTTTTTTATAACAGTAATGATTGGATTTTTTATTTTCAAGGAAACACTTACAGCACTTCATTTTGCAGGTTTATCTTTGATTTTTATAGGAATTATTATCATTGGTTTTGCAGAAAAAAGTATTTAACATAAAAGAAAAAAATAAATAAAACTATGAAAATACTTATTACAGGCGGTGCGGGCTTTATTGGCTCACATTTGACAGATAAATTTTTGAATGAAGGCTACAAAGTGCGTGTGCTTGACAACCTTATCAATGGGAAATTAGAAAACCTCTCACAAAATGAGAATAATCCTAATTTTGAGTTTTTGAACGGAGATATTTTAGATAAAAATACTTGTCAAACAGCTTTAGAAAATATTGATTTTGTGTTTCATTTAGCATGTTTAGGTGTGCGGCATTCTTTGCATAGTCCTTTTGAAAACCATAAAGTAAACGCAGAAGGCACTTTAAACGTCTTAGAAGCATCAAAACAGGCAAATGTAAAACACGTTTTTTATATTTCAACCTCCGAAATTTATGGAAAAACAGTACAATTCCCTATCACAGAAACTGCTCCAACTGCGCCCCTGACCGTTTACGGCGCAAGTAAGCTCGTGGGTGAGCATTACGCCCATGCATATAGTGAATGTTTTGGGCTTACAAGTACCGTTTTGCGTATTTTCAATAATTATGGTCCACGAGCGCATTATGAGGGTGATGCAGGAGAAATTATTCCTAGAAGTATTGTCAAGGTTTTGTATAATGAAAAACCTATGATTTTTGGTGATGGAAGTATTACAAGGGATTTTTTCTATGTCAAAGATACCGCAAAGGCACTTTTTGAGTTATTTAAAATTAAGCAAACAGTTGCAGGAAGTGTGTTGAATGGTGAAACTATCAATATTGGTACTGGCGTGGAATACTCTATGAAATTTTTACTAGAAAACCTTATTAAAACAATGAATAGAGAAGATTTGGGCTTAGAATACCTTCCAGACCGCCCTGCTGATGTTCCTCGTTTGTGGGTTGATGCCAAAAAATTCTATGATTTAACGCATTTTCAGCCTCAATATACATTTCAAGAGGGTTTAGCGGAAACGGTTGCGTATTATGAAACGCTGATGAAAGAGAAAAATTTAATAGCAGAAGTCCAACAAAAAAATTGGTAAAAATAAGTAAAAAACCACCCCTAACCCCTCCTTAGAAAGTAGGGGAATTTAAAATCAAAAAAATGAAAATTCCAGTAGCAAAACCTTATTTAGACAAAGAAGAAGCACAAAATGCCTACGACACAATACTTACAGGTTGGGTAACGCAAGGACCAAAAGTGTCGGAATTTGAAGAAAATTTTGCCAAATATACAGGAGCAAAATACGCAGTTGCTGTTTCTAATTGTACTACAGCTTTGCATTTAGCAATGATTGTGGCACAAATAACTGAAAATGATGAAGTTATATGTCCTTCTATGTCTTATATTGCGACTGCAAACTGTATTCGTTATGTAGGTGCAAAAGCGGTTTTCGTGGAAGTAAATGCAGATTATAATATTGATATTGAAGATGTTAAGAGAAAAATAACGCCAAAAACAAAAGCTATTCTTATTGTGCATCAGGTAGGTATGCCTGCGGATATTGCAGCTTTTCAGGCACTTTGCAAAGAAAAAAACTTAATTTTGATAGAAGATGCGGCTTGTGCGGCTGGTTCTGCTTATAAAGGCAACAAAATTGGTTTCCATTCGGATTTAGTTTGTTTTTCTTTTCACCCAAGAAAAGTCATTACAACTGGTGATGGTGGTATGATAACTACTTCAAATTCAGCTTATTATGAAAGAATGAAATTGCTAAGGCAACACGGAATGGCTATCAACGACCAAATACGCCATAATTCTACACAGGTACTTATTACAGACCATTTGGAACTAGGTTACAACTACCGTATGACTGATATTCAGGCAGCTGTGGGCATCAAACAACTAGAAAAACTAGATTGGATTGTAACAGAACGCAGAAAAATTGCTTTCAAATACCACGAGGCTCTAAAAAACTTTGATTTTCTGCATTTGCCTATTGAAAAAGAAGATTATTTCTCTAATTTTCAATCTTATTCTGTCTATATGAAAGAAAATTGTCCTATTTCAAGAGATGATTTGATGCAAAAAATGCTAGATTTGGGTATTTCTACCCGTTCTGGCGTGATGACAACCCACAGAGAAACTGCCTACAAAGGTTATTCTGATGCAAAACTACCTTTTTCAGAGGATAGATGTGATAGAAGTATTGTGTTGCCACTTTATGTGCCAATGAGTGATGCTGAAATAGATTTTGTCATAGAAAATCTGTTGGAATTACTAAAATAAAAAACTGAAAACAACAAAAAAAGTCGTTAATTTTTCAAAAATTAACGACTTTTTTCTGTTTATTCTATTCTCCAAAAAGCGCATCATCTACCAAATTTGGCAATGTTACGACCAGATTTGGCTCAATCTTCATAGCTTCTTTGATAGCAAAAATAGCTTCCTTGTTTCTTGCCCAACCACGCCTAGCCACACCATTACTCACGTCCCAATGAAGCATCATTTTGAGGTTTTTCTCACTATCTTCTGAGCCATCAATGACCATTCCAAAGCCACCATTCACTACTTCACCCCAACCAACGCCACCTCCATTGTGCAAACTCACCCAAGTCGCACCCCTAAAAGCATCACCCACAAAGTTTTGCACCGCCATATCAGCCGTAAAACTAGAACCATCATAAATATTGGAGGTTTCTCTGTATGGAGAATCAGTACCAGAAACATCGTGATGGTCTCTTCCAAGCACAATTGGTGCAGAAATTTCTCCTGTTTTTATGGCATCATTCAACGCTTTTGCTATGCTCATACGCCCAACCGCATCAGCATACAATATGCGTGCTTGTGAGCCAACAACCAAATTGTTTTTCATAGCATCTTGTATCCACAAAATATTATCAGAAATTTGTTGTTTTATTTCATCTGCTGCATTTTCTAACTGATTTTGAAGGACTTTTAGGGCTATTGCATCTGTTTTTGCTAAATCTTCTTCTTTGCAACTCGTACAAACCCAACGGAATGGACCAAAACCATAATCAAAACACATAGGACCCATAATATCCTGCACATAAGAAGGATATTTAAAATGTTTTTCTTCTCCTTCTGATATTTCTTTTGCGCTCATTTCCGCCCAAATATCTGCTCCTGCACGTGAGGCTTCCAACAAAAACGCATTTCCATAATCAAAAAAATACGTCCCTTTGCTTGTATGTGCATTTACGGCTTTTGTATGTCTTCTCAAAGACTCATAAACTACTTCTTTGAATTTTTCTGGCTCATTTGCCATCATTTCGTTAGATGCTTCCAAAGAAAGTCCAGCAGGATAATAACCACCTGCAAACGGATTATGCAAAGAAGTTTGGTCAGAGCCTAAATCAATGTAAATATTTTCTTCAAAAAATTTCTCCCAAACATCAACAACATTCCCCAAATATGCAATAGAAACTACTTCTTGTGCTTTTTTTGCTTCACGTACACGTAAAACAAGTTCGTCCAAATCTGTAATCACCTCGTCTACCCAACCTTGCTCGTGGCGTTTTGTAACGACTTTTTCATTGATTTCAGCAGTAACAGACAAGCATTTTGCAATTTTTGCCGCTTTTGGTTGTGCGCCACTCATACCGCCCAAACCTGCCGTAAGAAAGATTTTGCCTGCTAAACCTTCTCCATTTTTTGAGATTTTGCGCCCTGCATTTAGCACCGTAATTGCCGTACCGTGAACAATACCTTGTGAACCAATATACATATACGAACCTGCAGTCATTTGTCCGTATTGCGTAACGCCCAATGCGTTAAACTTCTCTAAATCATCAGGTTGTGAGTAATTGGGTATCATCATTCCATTGGTAACCACGACACGAGGAGCATTTTTGTGGGAAGGAAAAAGCCCCAGCGGATGCCCAGAATACATTACAAGTGTTTGATTATCATTCATTTCAGAAAGATATTTCATTGTAAGAAGATATTGCGCCCAATTCTGAAAAACTGCGCCATTGCCTCCATACGTAATAAGTTCGTGAGGGTGTTGTGCGACCTTATTATCCAAATTATTCTGAATCATCAGCATAATAGCAGCTGCCTGTATGCTTTTGTGTGGGTATTCGTGGATAGGGCGGGCATAAATGTCGTAATTAGGGCGAAAACGGTACATATAAATCCTGCCATAAGTATCTAATTCCTCTGAAAATTCTTTAATAAGTTCTTTATGGAATTTTGCATCAAAATACCTCAAAGCGTTGCGCAAAGCAAGTTTTTTTTCTTCTTTTGATAAAATATCTTTGCGTTTTGGAGCGTGGTTGATATTTTGGTCGTAAGGTTTTTCAGCAGGCAAAACAGTAGGAATACCATTTTGGATTTGTTGTTGGAAAGTTGCCACAGAGGTATTAGAAGAGTTTTTTAGAGAAGTATTTGCACTCATTTTGAAAAGATTTTAGTTGATTTTAGCACAAATATAACAAAAAAGATAGGAAATTGCTACCTATTTTAGGTTTTAGCAATGTCAAAATAATACATAATAATTTGATTATAAACATTTTGTATTCATTCATAATTATTACCTTGTAAGTACAATTATTCCTGTATGTTTATTGTTTTTTATGATTGAAGCACCGTCTTCATACGTTCCGTCAAGATACCAAACATAAGCATCTGGTGGCATAGCAACATCATTAAAAGTACCATTCCAACCATTATTTTGTGCTTCTTGTACGTCTTTTGTTTGGTATAAAATACGCCCTTCTTTGTCCATTACCCTAAAATCAATGGTTAAAATATTTTTGCCCATTACCCTAAAACGGTCATTGTTATTGTCATTATTAGGAGAAAAAAGTGTAGGTAAATAAAATTCTGTGCGTATTCCTTGTACACTGATAGTAATTTGCGCTGAAGTTTCACAATTTTGCGCATTTTTGACAAATACAGTATAAGTTGTTGTAACATCTGGCGTAGCAAAAGGTGTAGCTATTGTAGCATCAGAAAGTCCATTTGTAGGTAACCAACGGTATAAAATCCCGCCTGTAGCAGTTAGTTGCGTTCTTTCTCCTTTTTGAACAGTTGTTTTGCTGGTTGTTAGTCCAACTGTAGGGAAATCTCGTACTGTAGCCGTTACAGGCACACGTACACTCTCACACGAGCCATTGATGGTACTCACATAAAAAACTGTTGTTGTTGAAAGTGAGTTTGTCGTGAAAATGTTAGTATTAAAGGGCTGATTAAGGTTATTGAGAATGGGTGTTCCACTTGTTTGCAAAGTGTACCAACGGTATTCATAAGGCTGATTTTGAGTAGTATTAGCATTTAAAATGAAAGTATTTGCACCACAAACACTTTGCCCTTGCGTGGTTGGTGGCAAAACTGACATTTGAAAAGTCCAAATATTATTAGTCAAAACTCCTGTAAAAGCACCTCCAAGTGTGGATAAAGCAAAATTTTGTTCTACCAAAACATAATAATTAGTATTACTGACAAGCAAATTATTAAGGCTGACACTAAGCGTAGCTGTTCCCCAACCAGTAATATTAGTAGAAACCGCTAAAATATCCTCGTGAAGCGTGTTGTTAGCATTAAAAATGCTTATTTTTCCTGTTGATTTTTGTGTATTTTTATTGAAAGAAATAGAAAGTTGATTGTTAGAAGTAATACAATTACCTGTAGGAGAGAAAGAAACCACATTTAACACTTCATTTGTTGTAGAAAAACTCCAATTAGTAGGCAACAAAAAACCTGTAAAAAACTCATTACTAGCATTTTTGAAACATTGATTATCTATTAAAATGTATATTTGAGAGAATAAAGGCAGATTTATAGGTAAATCTATGACTACTTGCGACAAACTAACCGTAACATAAGGTTGTGTTACAGAAAAACTGCTTATAAGTGTGTTTGTAGTACCATTGTAAACCTGAATATTACCTGTCCCTTTGAGTATATTTTGGGTAAAATTAATAGTCAAATTTACATCTGGAAGCTGATTTAGGGCATTATTATTGGGCGTGAGTTGAGTAACTGTTGGAGGAATAGCAACAGTTATTTTATGTATCAACAAAAACCAGAATATTAAGTACCTCATAAAAATAAATGTGAAAGTATTTTTATCAATTTACCTCACAAATGCTAAAATACCTCTTGCTACATTTTCAGAAATTTCATTATAAATGCCATTAATCATTTGTTGGTCATTCGCAAAGTCACGACGACCATCAAAGAGTGCATCAAATTCTTCTTTTCTTTCTTCTCTTACTATTGCCTGCAAACCGCCTCTGCTAGGAAAT
>JAYVHJ010000372.1:0-4737 GCA_043771315.1 Raineyaceae bacterium | reverse complement strand
GAGTTAATGCAAGAAAATAAAGCATTTTTTAAAGAAATTATTACTCAAATTATCACAGAAGAAAAACTTGATTTTGAAGGACTTTCAGAAGAAAATAGTAGAGAAGAAAGAGTAAAAAAAATCATTAAAAATGATTTCAAAAGATACGAAAACGTATTCAAAACGCTTGCATAATGGCATTTGGCGAATGTTCTCTTGATGAAGTACAAGATTGGTTTAAAGAAAACATACAAAAGATAGCTTAAATGATACATTTCCCAGTAACAAATTCTAATTTATCAGCAAAACATCTAGCATTATTTTTACAAGAAAAATACTCATTAAGTGAAAATACAAAGTGTCAGATTATTCATGCAGGAATAAATGATACTTACTTGATTACAGATAATTTAGAAAAATTTATTTTTCGTGTTTATAGTTTTAATTGGAGGTCAAAAATCCAAATAGAAGAAGAAATTAAATTATTAAATCTTCTAAAAGAAGCAAATATTTCAATTTCTTATCCTATTAAAGATAATAAAAATAATGATATTCAGCCATTAAATGCGCCTGAAGGTGAGAGATTTGGCGTATTGTTTAGTTATGCTGACGGACAGAAACAACATATTTTATCAATAGAAACTCATTTTAAGATTGGAGAACTTATGGGTCGTCTTCATAATGCAACGAATAATTTGACATTAGAAAGAGTTACCTATAATAGCCAAATAATTCTTAAAGATTCATTAAAGCAAATAGCGCATTTTTTGCCTGAAGACACTACAGAAATGGCTTTTATGCAATCAACACAAACATATTTATTACAAGAATTTGAGAAAATAGATACTTCTAAAATACGTACTGGGGTTGTTCATCTTGATATTTGGTTTGATAACCTAAACGTAACAGAAGATAATAAAATAACAATTTTTGATTTTGATTTTTGTGGCAATGGTTGGCTTTCTTTTGATATTGCTTATTATATTTTACAACTTCATAATGTTGAAAAATATGAAGCACAAGATTACCAGCCTAAAATAGATAGTTTTCTTGCTGGTTATGAATCTGTAAACAAAATAAATGATGAAGAAAAACGACTTTTGCCTATACTTGGTATAAGTTTGTATTTCTTTTATTTGGGGGTACAATGTCAGCGTTTTGACAACTTTTCAAATTCTTTTTTAAATGAAAATTATTTGAAAAGATTTATAAATGGACTTGTAAAAAAGTATTATGATATTCACAAAATGGGATAAAAAGTAATAAAATATCTTTTGTAGCAATTTCCTTTCAAAATATTATTGTCGCTTGCCAAATTAGTCTTATCCCAAAAGCTAAAAATGCGGCTCCAGAAACATAATTGATGATTTTTAGGACATTATAGGAAAAATATTTTTTGAGTTTATCAGCAAAAATAGAAATAATTACTTCCATCAAAAAGATAGCTAACAAACAACCAATAAAGAATATTAACATTCTATCTTCTTGATAACCAACGACTTTCAGTTGCGTGGCAAGCCCAACCCACGCAAAAAAATTGACAGGATTAAGCAGATTGAGAAAAAAACCTTTTGAAATGTAAAAAAGTATACCGCCTATGCCCGTTTTTGGATATGTAAGTGTTTGAGGTTTCTTAAAAAACGACAAAATTCCCATCACTGCAAGCATTATTCCACCAAATAAATAGCCATAAAACGACAAATGCGCTATATCAGGGATAAAACTCGCCCCAAAAGCTGCCACCGCAATAAACAAAATATCAGAAACAACCACGCCTGCTGCTATAAATACGCCACTTTTGTAGCCATTGTCTATACTACTTTGGATAAGCGTGAAAAAAACTGTGCCTAGCATCAAACTAAGCACAGTCCCCCAACCTAATCCATAAAAAAAAGCATTAATCATTGAATTGTGAATTTTAAATTGTGAATTGTGAATGAATACAAAATTTGTATTTATTGAAAATTCACAATTTACAATTATTAGTATGCCAGAATGAAAGCAGTTTGATATTCTGCATATTTATTTTTGATTGCTGCAAGTCCTGTTTTTGCGTCAGCATCAGAAGCAAAACTACTGATAGCTACACGAAATAACTTGCTATTTCCATACGGAGCAATGATTTTTACGCCTGTTTCCCCCTGCCCTTTCAATTTATTAAGCATATTATAAGCATTTCCTTGCACACCAAAACCACCAATAATCACATAAAAACGCCCTTGTTTGCTTTCTACAATTTCAGAATTGGTATTTGTATTTTCAACTGGTGGCACGACTTTTACCTCTTCTTTTTTGTCTTCAGCAGGTTTGTTTTCCTCTGTTTTTTTGTCGTCAGCAGGTTTATTTTCCTCTACTTTCTTATCTTCAGCAGGCTTATTTTCTTCTACTTTTTTGTCTTCTGACTTATTTTCTGTGTTTTTATCTTTGTCTTTTTGTGCTAGTTTGTCATCTGTGAGTATTGTTCTGAAAGGGTTTTTGCTTGGGTCTATCACCAAAACATACAAAGCAATGGCAGAAATAATACCTAGAGAGCCAATAGCACCAATAATTCCCCAATTAGTTTTTTTATTTTCTTTATCTATTTCACTTGGTTTTTTGGTCGTGGTTGTGCCAGTTGCTGTATTTGTGTTATTAGCATTAAGATTATTTACTTTTGTAGCACTTTTTGCGCCTGTTTTTGCAGTGGCAAGAGCAGTGAGAGCAGCACTTTCTGCTTTTATTTCATCTTCTGTGCGTTCTACAACTTTGCCAAAGATTTGTGGAAGTCCGTAGGCATCATTAAGATAATTAAGTTCTGTTTCTGGTTTGAACTCTAATTGGTCTTCATATTGCAGTACAAAACTGCCCAACTGTGCCATAGGGTACTTTTTGTGGATACCCAAATCAATTTTTACAGAGCTAACAAACTGTTTTACTTGCCCCTCTGCATCTTGCAAACTAACGCCTTCTGTTTGTGCAATATACTCCTCCAAAATGCCATTACTTACTTTAGGATTTTGTGAGAAGGTAATATTTTTGTGTGGTGGTGCAAATACGTGAGATGCAGGGTGTGCATCTGCGCTTGCATACGCAGCGTGGAGCGTGCCTAAATCATTGATAATCAGCTCATCACAATCAAAAAGCAAATCTTTTATATGTTTGGAAACCATAGGAATACACAATTACGAATTAACAATTACGAATTACGAGAAAATAGTAATTCAATACAACTCAAAACTTTCTCAAATATCTAAAAAAAAAACAATATTTGAAACTTATTTGTCACTTATTTATCTAAGAAATATTTTTTATTTTCTTTTATTTATTCTTAATAATTTCAGTAGAGTTTTAATACGTTAATAATCAAGGTTTTAACTTTATAAATAAAATTTTGTTTAATACTTTTATTTTCGTACTTTTGCACCCTAATATTTTTTTGAGAAGTTTCTCACAATTATATTTTTTTTATACAAAAAAATTACTATTATTGCTGGAATTAAAATCAGCTATCATAAAATCTGTTATCACCTACTAACATCATTTAGTAAGATATTAAACAACATCACAGAAAATTACTAATTGCAGAGAGAAATAACTAAATTATCAACACCGAAAAACGTTAATGATTGATAATGATTTGCATTATTTTTCTTTTACTTAAAATTATCAAAACAACTTATGAACACTTATGAACACGAAACCAATTTTGGTTACATTTTAGATAAAAAAGTTTATTTAAAAGCTTTCTTAGACCAACCAGACAAAGAAATTGGTACAGTAAAAGAAACAAACGAAGCAGCAATAGAATATTTTGAGAAGAAATACCAATTAGCTATACAAAAAGTGCAAGACCTGCAAAAAATGATAGCTGAAGCTGAAAATAAAGGCTCGTATTTGATGAAACTTCTGCATTTGAAAGAATCTTTATTAGATTTTAAAGGTATAGGAGATTTTACGGTACTTATTACAACATTGGAGGCAGAAGAAAAAGTTTTGCGTGTACTTGTGGCTAATAACCGTTCCAAAAACTTTGAAATCAAACAAGAAATTGTTTATACAGCACAAGCCGCTTTTGAGCAAGAAGACATAGAAGATGCCAACGAAATCTACAAAGAACTCAAAAATAGGTGGATAAAAACAGGGCTAGCTGATGAAACAAGTGAAAAAACACTAGAAGCAGAGTTTAATGATTTGTTTGCAAGATTTATAGAAAAAAGACGAGATTTTTTCAAAAAACGTAACGAAGAAATCAAAGACAGACTAGAAAGATACAAGGATATTTTAGATGTTCTTTTCCCTTTGCGTTTTTCTAAAAAGCTAGAAGAAGCTGCAGAAACCTACAAAGAAGCACAACAAGTATGGAAAGATGTGGGCGTTGTGCCTGCTATCAAGATGAAAAAGCTTTGGGATAAATTCAAAAAAGTAAATAATGAATTTTTCTTCCGTTATAAGCAATTTAAAGCAGGTGTGCCTGTAGATGAGATTAAGCCACTTTTCCAACAGGAAAATGTACGTGATAGAATGGACGTTTTGTGCAAACAAGCAGAAGCACTGATTGGTCTAAATACAAATGAAGCGTTAGAAGATGGCAAAAAATTACTCATTGCTTGGAAAGACCTTAGCAAAGTATATAAACGCCTTGATGAAACTTTTTCAAACCGTTTTCGTAATGCTTGTGACCGTATTTTTGAAGAGGGCTATCTTATCAAACTTGTCAAAAGAAAATATCCTGATTTTGACGACAAACCAAAAATAGACCAATTCCGTATCAAAACTAGT
>JAYVHJ010000371.1:0-7524 GCA_043771315.1 Raineyaceae bacterium | reverse complement strand
GTTGGTAAGATTTTCGTCCACTCGCCAAGTGGCAATTTGTAACCACTTGGAATGCCCAAAAGTACACCCACCGCTAGCGGAATAGCAAAAGAAAGAATGTTGATAATCTTAAAAGACTGATTTTCAGGTAGTTTTAGCGTTGTCATTTTTTGGATTTTGGTTGTTGGAAATAATAGCAAATATAACGGTTTTTTGTTGTAAAATTGCTAAAATTATGTTATTTTTGAGTAAAATTAACACAATATCATCATTAAATAAAATGAACAAAAAACTAATTTTAATCATTCTTGATGGCTGGGGAATTGCCACAAATCCTGAAGTTTCTGCTATTTTTCACGCCAAAACGCCATTTATTGATAGCCTTTACAAAAAATATCCTCACTCACATTTGGAAGCCTCTGGGCTTGCTGTGGGCTTGCCTGATGGACAAATGGGCAACTCTGAAGTTGGACATACCAATATTGGTGCGGGACGTGTGGTTTATCAGGATTTGGTACGCATCAACCTTGCTTGTGAAGATACAAAAAATGGTGAACTTGCTCAAAATCAAACACTTAAAGATGCCCTTAATTATGCCAAAGAAAATAATAAAAATGTTCATTTGATTGGTTTGGTGTCTGACGGTGGTGTTCATTCTCATATTTTGCACCTAAAAGCACTTTGTGAAATTACCAAAAATAATGATATTGATAATGTTTTTGTTCACGCTTTTACTGATGGAAGAGATACAGACCCTAAAAGTGGACTTGCGTACCTTACTGATTTACAAGATTTTATAACTCAAAAAGCTGATAATGTAAAAATAGCATCTATCATTGGGCGTTATTATGCAATGGACAGGGACAAGCGTTGGGAGCGTGTACGCCTTGCGTATGCGCTACTCACGCAAGCAGAAGGTGCAAAAACACAGGATTTTAAAAAAGCTATCCAAACATCTTATAATGAGGATATTACAGATGAATTTATTAAGCCTATTGTTTGTACCAATGATAAAAATGAACCGCTTGCCACTATTCAAGATGATGACGTGGTGATTTGTTTTAATTTTAGGACAGACAGAGGAAGAGAAATTACGCAGGTGCTTACCCAAGAGGATTTTCCTGATTTTCAAATGCACAAAAAACAGCTTCATTATCTTACAATGACCAATTATGATGATAATTTTAAAGAGGTTAAAGTGCTTTTTGACAAAGATAATCTTATCAATACTTTGGGCGAAATCATCTCAAAAAATCATAAAAAGCAAATCAGAATAGCAGAAACAGAGAAATATCCTCACGTAACGTTTTTCTTCTCTGGTGGACAAGAAAAGCCTTTTGAAGGAGAAACGCATATTTTGTGTCCTTCTCAAAAAGTGGCTACCTACGACCTTGCCCCAGAAATGAGTGCCAACGACATAGCTACAAAAATTTGTGTGGAATTAGACAAAAAAGAAGCTGATTTTGTTTGTCTAAATTTTGCTAATGCGGATATGGTTGGACATACAGGCGTGTTTGCGGCTGCTATAAAAGCCTGTGAAACGGTGGATACTTGCGCCCAAAAAGTAGTAGAAAATGCGCTTAAAAATGGTTATTATGCCCTTATTATTGCCGACCACGGAAATTCTGATTTTATGATAAATGAAGATGGAACGCCAAATACTGCTCATACCACCAATCTTGTACCTTGTATTTTGGTAGGTGATTTTGTAGAGAAAAGTATTAAACTAGATAATGGCAAATTAAGTAATGTTGCGCCAACTATTTTGGAAATAATGGGGCTTCAAAAACCAACAGAAATGACTGAAAAATCTTTGATAATCAAATAGTTGTGAGAAAAAATTCTAAATATTACCTGTTCAAAAATATGTAAAATCCTTCCAAAAACAAAAAATAAATATAATCTGCTTTTTGTGTAAATTTGTGGAAAACATAAAAAATGTATAAATATTTAAAAAATACCATTTTATTGGGGCTTTTAGTGCTAGTAATAATGTTGCTTGCCTTTGCATTGTACCACAAATTTTATTTTTTTCATGAAAAAGGAATCTCTAATTCTAAATACGAAAAAATATTAGCACAACTAGCAGCAGAAGCCATTAAAAGTGATGATGTACCTGTTGGAGCTATTCTAGTGTATCAATACGACACACTAAACGGCATTATCAAAGATAGTATTATTGGGCGTGGGTTCAATACCGTTGTGAAAAACCAAAAAGCAGGAGAACACGCTGAAATAAATGCTATTTCTGATGCTATTACGCATATTGGAATGAAAAATTTTGTTTTATTGGACAGAAAAAAACTGATATTATACACTACTCTTGAGCCTTGTATGATGTGTGTAGGTGCTTGTGCAGGCAATCAAATTTCTAATGTTGTTTTTTATGAAGAAAAAAGCGTTAAATATCTTTGGCAAAAAGAACAAAAACAGGCTTTAAAGTATTTTCTAAGAAGAAAAATTACAAATAAGCCTGATTTTCAAGATTCACTTTTTAGGTTGCACCCAAGATATAAATAAAAATGCTGATTTATCCTCGTACTTCGTATTTCAAACCTCGTACCTCAAAATTACGCATCAGGAATAACATCTTCTTCTTCCTTTGGCTTGGCTGGTTGTAGTTTTTTTAGTTTTTCTTCTTGAATTTTTAGAAGACTATCTTGGCGTTTTTTATATTTTTCAGGGAAATTTTTGCGGTCTTCTTTTTCTTCTTCTATTTTTACCTTGATAATACTATCCATACGGGCTTTTTCAGCTTTCCAAGCACTATCTCTACGCAAAAGAACTTTTAAAGAAAAGGCTTTTTCCATAGTCATTTTTTCTATATCAGGTCTTTTAATGGTGTCAGTCAAATATTTTTCTATCATCAAACTAGCTACTGTAGCTGCCCAAATACCTCCAAAACCTGCATTTTCTACATAAACCATCATAGCTATTTTAGGGTTATCACGTGGGGCGAAAGCAATAAACGTAGAATGGTCATCACCTTGTGGATTTTGGACTGTTCCAGTTTTTCCGCAAATATGCAAATCTTGCCCTCTTATCTGGGCGTAAGGTCCAACTGTACCACTTTTATATGCCCATTCCATTCCCTCAATCACTTCTTCATAATATTTTTTATTGATATTTGTTTCGTGTTTTACGGTATATTGTGGAAGTGGTTTTCCTGTACTTCCAATGGCTTTTACAATGTGTGGCGTATAATAAAAACCTCTATTAGCAATAGTAGCCGTAAGATTTGCCAACTGAATAGGCGTTACACCTACTTCTCCCTGCCCAATGCTTAAAGAATAAATATTAGAATATTTCCAGTTGCCTTTTCCGTAGGCTTTATCAAAAAAACTCACCTTAGGAATGCTTCCATTTCCTTCATTGGCAATGTCTATACCTAATTTTTTTCCAAAACCAAAACGCAAAGTATAATCACGCCATTTATCATAATTAAGAGCTAATGTGGCAAAACTTTCTTCTCCACCTCTATACATCACACGTCTAAAAACTTGATAATAATAGGGATTACAAGAATATTGAATAGAACCACTTATATCCACGCTTGGGTGTCCGTGACACTTTACAAGTGCCTGATTACAAGGGAAATACTGCATAGAATCACTCAAAATTCCTTCTTGCATAGCAATAAGAGCTTGCATTGTCTTAAAAGTAGAACCAGGTGGGTAGCGAGATTGTATGGCTCTATTAAAAAGAGGCTTTTCAATATCTTTGTTAAGCATATTGAAGTTTTTTGAAATCATTGTACCTGTTAGCAAATTAGGATTATAATTTGGAGCAGAGATAATGCTCAAAATCTCTCCTGTGGCAGGTTCTATGGCAATTACTGCTCCTGCTTTATTTGCCATAAGTTTTTCTCCATATTCTTGCAATTCCAAATCAATGCCTGTAGTCAAGGACTCACCCGCAACGGCAGGTTTATCTTTTAGTCCGTCTTGAAAAGCACCTTTATTTTGGTTGTGTTTGTCTCGCATCTGAAAATTAATACCTTTTTCACCTCTCAAATACTTCTCATAACTTGATTCTATGCCACTTTTACCAATAAAATCTCCTTTTTCATAATACTTGGTACTATCTTGTTTGAGTTGTTCTTCATCAACCTCACTAATATAACCTAAGGCATTTGCCATACTTGGGTGCGGATAAGTACGGATAGTACGTTGTGTAACATAAAACCCTTGAAAATCAGAAAGATAATTTTGAAGTTTTGCATACTCATTTTTAGACATTTGTGCCTTAAACGGCTCTGCTGGACGGTAACGTGCCTTTTGAATACGTTTTTCAAAATCTTCTTTGGTAATGTTCAAAAGAGAACAAAACTTGGTAGTATCACGGATTTTTATTTCTCTAGGAATAGCCATCAAATCATAAATAGGCTCATTATAGACAATAAGTTCTCCTTTTCTGTCATAAATTAGTCCTCTGTGTGGGTGCAAAACTACCCTGCGCAAAGCGTTATCATCAGCAGCAACCCTGTAGCTGTCGTCAATGACTTGTATATAAAATAATCTCATCAAAAAAATCAGCCCAACGCTCACAAAAAGCCCATACATCAGTATTTGGCGGTCTGCTCTTACCTCTGTCATTGTTGTAAATAATTAAGAATTAGGAATTAGAAATAAGGAATGTTTTTTGTGTTGGTTTGCTTGTCGTAAACGCATAAAAATTACACAAAAAAATACAAAATAGTTTCATTAAAATTTTATTTCTGTAGTTTTCGTAATTGATAATCCATAATTGATTTTATTTTTTATAAATAATGGCTACTGCGCTTGCCGTAATGCCTTCTTTGCGTCCCACAAAACCAAGCGTTTCTGACGTGGTAGCTTTTATAGAAACATCTTTTTGTGTTATTTGCATTATTTGCGCCAAAATCTCTTGCATTTGCGGAATATAAGGATTTATTTTTGGTGCTTCTAGGCAAATAGTAGCATCTACATTTCCTACGCTATAACCTTCATTATCAAGAAGTTGCATTACTTCTTTTAGTAGAATTTTGCTATCAATATTTTTATATTTAGCATCAGTATTAGAAAAATGAAAACCAATATCACGCAAGCACGCAGCCCCCAAAAGGGCATCACAAATAGCGTGAATAAGCACATCAGCATCAGAATGACCTGTTGCACCATGTGTATGTGCTATACGTATGCCGCCCAGCCAAAACTCTCTTCCTTCCTCTAACTCGTGAACGTCATAACCTTGTCCTATACGAAAATTAAGCATATTTTCTTTAATTGTGAATTTTAAATTATGAATTGTGAATTAAATACAGCTTGCTGAATTAAATACAAAATATTGATAATCAAATAGTTAAATGTTTTCAATAAATTACTTACGCAAGTTAGTACAGATTAGGCAGAAAACAAAACAATTCAAAAACTATTTAAAATTCACAATTCATTGTGAACTTTCTTCAATGCAAAAATGTACTATTTTTGAATAAGATTTTAATAGAAATTCAATATAAATTTAACATAAAACACAAACAACAATGGCAAAAAATGCAGTAGAAGCAACAGATGCAAACTTTTCAGCCCTTATTGCGTCTGAAAAAGTAACTTTAGTAGATTTTTGGGCAGAATGGTGCGGACCTTGCCAAATGCTCGGACCTGTCGTAGAAGAAATAGCAGGTGAATACTTGGATAAGGCTATTGTCGCCAAACTTGATGTAGATGCTAACCCAAATATCTCGGCACAATTTGGAGTACGTAGTATCCCTACACTTTTGTTTTTCAAAAATGGTGAATTAGTACATAAATTGGTTGGAGTTGTGCCAAAAGCAACACTTACAGCTGCGTTAGACACGCTGTAGTCAATTACAAATTTTCAATTACGAATTACGGTATTTAGCCATAATTCGTAATTTTTTTGTAGCAAATGTAATTGGAAATACTAAATTTTTTTAAAATTCTTATATTCTCCAATTCTCCAACCTGTTTTTTGTTCTATCCAATGTAACAAACGCCCTTTTGAGGTAAAATTTTTGCTATTTGTATCAAATTTAAAATCCCAATTAGCTTTCTTAATGCGCTCTTGCATCACTTGTGGGTGTGTACCTTCAAAAATATCCAAATAATCTATCTTAGAATAGTCAAAACGTACATCAGGAGAAGTATTTACATTTTCAGCCAGCCATTTGTCGTCGTGCCAAAACTTATTTTTTTCTTGTTCTACACTTTTTACAAATGGGTCTTTCACCCAACCATAATGATAAATATAAGCATCAATTAGCTTTACATTAAGTTTCTGGTCATTTTTCCTAAAACCTTGTGCATCTTTATAAGATTTTATTTGTTTGTCATTCCTAATAATTCGTACTTCGTTACGGTACCAATTACGAGAGTTAGCCACATAATCATAACTACCATAAAAATGCAAATACTTAAATAAAAGTCCTTCTACGTCTTTATTTTGAAGATTATCTTCCATTTCTTTTCTAATTATTGGAATATACTTTTCGTGTAACACCTCATCTCCTTGAATATAAAAACACCAATCCGTATCAGCAGAAATAGCCTCAAAAGCCTTATTGGTTTCTATTGCAAGCACTTTTCCGCCCTCACGCAGGTTGTCGTCCCAAATAGTTTGTATGATTTTTATTTTAGCAAAATCTTTATTAGCATTTTCAAGGGAATTTAGTGTTTGGATAAGTTCTAAAGTACCATCTTCAGAATTTCCTACGGTAATAATAAACTCGTCGCAAAGTGGCAAAACGGACTTTATAGCCTCCAAAATAGGATAATCATAGCGGTTGGCGTTGCGAATAAAACTAAATCCTGTAACTTTCATTGTTTATTGAAATGATTATTTTAAGTATTTTGGTTATTTAATTGACAAATATAAGCAAAAAAGCCAATAAATTTAACCTACAAAGATTTTAGATTTTTGTGGTTATTTTTTTGTACTTTTGTAAGCGGAACATAATCTAAACCAAAATAATATTTAGTAACAATGCTTGACATTATCCAACTTTTGCCTGATGCTATTGCCAACCAAATTGCGGCTGGGGAGGTAGTGCAACGCCCTGCATCTGTCATTAAGGAGCTTTTAGAAAATTCTATTGATGCCAAAGCAACCAAAATACAACTTGTGGTACGTGAGGCAGGGAAAACCCTTATTCAAGTCATTGACAACGGTTTAGGAATGTCCACGACAGATGCCAGAATGAGCTTTGAACGCCACGCCACCTCCAAAATACGTACCACAGACGATATTTTTAATATCCGCACAATGGGTGTTAGAGGCGAAGCATTGGCATCTATTGCTGCTGTGGCGCAGGTAGAAATGCGTACAAGGCGTAAAACAGACGAAATGGGCATTTTGATAGAAGTTGAAGGCTCAACACTTAAAAAGCAAGAAAGTATTTCTACTAATGTTGGCACAAGTATTTCTGTAAAAAATCTATTTTTTAATGTCCCTGCACGCCGTAACTTCCTCAAAACCAATGCCGTAGAAATGCGCCATATTTTGGACGAATTTCAGCGTGTGGCACTTGCTCACCCACAAGTAGAATTTGTTTTGTTTCATAATGAT
>JAYVHJ010000370.1:0-3719 GCA_043771315.1 Raineyaceae bacterium | reverse complement strand
TGTAAAGAAAAAATTGTATTAAAAACCATGAAAGGGTTTAACAATCATAACCCCATGTGGAACGTGGGGAACGGCAATAATTTATTTTTTATGGTTGGTTTTGTGGTTATTATGCTTATTCACCCAGTTTTTTCTATGCTAAAATCAACAGAAACAGGCTATAAAGCACAAAAAAAACTTCTTCAAAATTATTTTTCAGAAGGTAAAACCTTCAATAAAAATCCTAAAAATGAACAAATAATTATATTTTCAGACCATACAACCCAAAATGGAGAAAATATTTATTTTGATTTCAAAAAACCTACAAATATTACCTTCAAACGCTACAATGATACAATTTCTATTAAAAATCCATCAAAATATTATTTACTTATCAATGATTTTTCCGTTGAAAAACCGCAAAATATTTCTACAAACTGGAAATTATTAGTAGAAAAAAACAATATTAAACTTTATGAAATAGCCCCCAACCCCAAAGGGGAGTAATATAAGCAGAAATCAGCACAAAAAAAATTACGAACAACATTTTTTGTTATTCGTAATTTTGATTAATCCTAAAATCTTTAAATTCTAAAAATCTTAGTCTATTTTTTTGCAGTGATATCAAGTTCCAAGTTTACCTCGTTGTTGATAATTTTGTTTTCTGCTGATTCTTTGCTACCATAGTTGATATTCCAGTCAAAACGCTTAATATTAAATTTTGCTTGTGCTTTAAGTTCTGTATCAGTCAAAGATACTTTTGCAGGAAAAGTAATGCTTTTTGTAACGCCTTTCATCATCAAATTGCCTGTAATAGCGTGAGTTGGGTCAGCAATACTAAATTTTGGGTCAAGGTCACCACGTTGTGCGTTAGCGTCCCACTTTTCTACTTTAACAATTTCAAAAGAAGCATCAGGGAATTTTTTTGCATCAAAAAAGTCTTCTCCTTTCAAATGTCCTACCAAATCTCCGTTCTTTTTGGTATCTGTAATGTCTGTTACAGTTAGTTTGTCCATATCCAACGCAATTTTGCCACCCACAAGCGCACCATCTTTCACATCAAGCGCACCAGATTTGATGCCCAAAAAGCCGTTGTGTTTGTCGCCTAATTTTTTGCTACCAACCCAACCAACTTTGCTACTAGCCACATCAATAGTAAGTTTGCTTGCTGCTGCTTCTTGTTTTTGTTGTTCGTCTGTCTTGCTTTTTGCCTCTGTAGTGGTTGCATTATCACTTTTTGGAGCTTCTCCACAACCCGTAAAAACAAATGTAGAAAGCGTTGTTGCAAGTACAATAGCACTAATTGATAATATTTTCATTGTTAAAAAGAGATTATTTAGAATGATTATGTTTAATATAAAACTGTTTACTGAAATTCAACAACAAAACCACCTTAAAAGTTCACAAATAATGTTAGCCATTTTTTTTTGATTAGTTCAGTTTTGCTGCCATACACAATTTTTTATTATTGGTCTGTACCATAGGAACGGAGGTCTGACCAATAATAAGAAAATTGTTATTTCATTTTAAAAAAGGATTATGGTCAGACCTTCGTTACTCTACGGTACAGACCATAATTCTTTTTTAAAATTGTGTATAGAGTAACAAATAGTTCAGTTACACAAATTTTGTTTTAAACACCAAGACTTAAATTATTATTGAATTTTGCTTTTTAGAAGTTTTATGTTTATTTTTGCCTTTTCAAAATAAAATATCTAATAATGAAATTCTCAATAAAAATTACTAATAAACCATTTATTTACCTTTTTCTTTGCTTTTTTGCGTTTTTTGCTAATAATAAAATTATTTTTGCGCAAAATAATGCTACACAATTATTTGAAAAAGGCAAATTGCAGGTGATTTGTCAAGCAGTAAAATTTAATTGCTTACAACAAGGTAAAATGGATATTATAGAGAAAATTAGTTGTGAAACACTCGGAAGTTTAGAAAAATCTATTCCTGCTAGTTTTAAAGGCTCAAAAAAACTTGTTGCTGATTATAAGAAAAAAACATATCCCAACCTAAAAACTACTGACGCAAAGCTGGAACGCATCAATAAAGATATTTTGGATGAACTCAAAAAAATGGGTACAAGGATAAATAAAGAAGCAGACAAGCTAGTTGCTTGGGAAAAAGGTGTGGATTCTTTGGCACTTGTTTTTGGAAAAATCAGAGAAGAAATTGTAGCAGAATCACCTGAAAGCAATAATAATCAAGAAGAAAATATTACTACAAAACCTCCAACAGAGAACGGAGAAGACGTTACTGCTACTATTGTTACGCCACAAACAAACGAAAATGGCACAAAAGGTGCAGAAAGCAATACAGGGCTTTGGATTATTACTATTGTTTCTGCGCTGGCGGCTTTCGTGAGTTTAGGAATGGCTTATATGGTACAGAAAACATCTGAACATAAAATTAGAGAACTAGAAATGCTTGTGAAAGAGCGTTATCAGCACCTAGACACTCGTATGGACAAAATGGCTACGAAAGAAGAACTTGCTACTTCTCAAAAAAATACAGAAAAAATTATTACACAAACGAATATTCAAAGTAATGTTCAGTCAAATATTAAGCCTAATATTAGCACACAAAACGACAATCAAACACACAACAATACCGACATAAATGAGTAATACAAGCACAGAAGCCACTTTTGAGATAAAATTACCACTTTTTGAAGGTCCGTTTGATTTGTTATTGTTTTTTATTGAAAGAGATGAATTGGATATTTATGATATACCTATTTTCAAGGTTGCAACAGATTTTTTAGGTTATTTGAAGCATTTGGAACAAATGAATATGGAAGTAGCAAGTGAATTTATTTTGGTGGCGGCTACACTTATCAAAATAAAAGCTAAAATGCTACTCCCAAGACCAGAATTAGACCTTTTTGGTAACGAAATTGACCCAAGAGATGAGCTAGTACGTAATCTTTTGGAATATAAAAAATACAAAAATGTACTTTCAGAATTTGCAAAATTAGAAGAAGAAAGGCTTAGTAAAGAACGTAGAGGCAATATTTTGAAGGAAATTAAGAAAATTTCTGCTGTTTCTGATACTGATGCAGAAATGCAAGATTTGGATTTGTATAAGCTTTTGCGTGTGTATGAAAAGGTAATGGAACGCTTTAAAACGCAAAGCAGGCAAGGCTTGCATACCATTACACAATATCCATACAGCATTGAAAATCAAAAAATCTTTTTACTGACTAATCTTGATATGCGTTCTCGTTTATCTTTTTTGGAGATAATTGAGCTAAATACAGAGAAAATAGCGGTTGTTTATAATTTTCTTTGCATTCTAGAAATGCTAAATACGGGTGATATTAGCATACGAGTTGGTGATGGTTATAATAACTTTTGGATAGAAAAATATGCCCCAGAAGATGTTCCTAATGAGAATTTGGTTGAAGTATAGTAACCTAACTTTCCGAAAGTTAGAAATTTTTGGAAAGTCAAATAAAATAATATTTAAAATCTATGCAAAAAAACATTATTTATTTATTTTTTACTGTAATTATTTGCATTTTTTATTCAAATAGTTTATTAGGACAAGCACCTGCGCAAGTGCAAATATTGCAAACTTACTCATTACAACAAGCAATAGAAATTGCCCAAAAACACTCACCAGACTTCAAACGAGCAGAAAATGACCGCCAAATTAGTTTTTGGAAATTCAAAGAATATAGAGCAAATAAACTTCCTCAATTGATGCTACGTGGAGAACTTCCTGATTTG
>JAYVHJ010000369.1:0-4244 GCA_043771315.1 Raineyaceae bacterium | reverse complement strand
GTTAGTAATATTATTTTGTGGGAAATAATCACTAAAAATCTTATTAATACAAAGAAACAATTTAATGTTATTTTATCTGAAATCCGTTCTTAAATCCTTGTGTTACATTAGTGAAATTTAATACAATTATGAAAATTTACAACCCTTTTAAGAAGAATTTTAGCAAGCAAGAATTAGATGCTTTTGAGTTTTTGGCAAATGTGAGTTATTTCTCAAAATTTACGGTAGGGGAGTTTGAAGATATTTTTCCGTACCTACATTTACGCACTTACAAGCAAAATGAAGTAGTTTTTTTTAGAAATGACCCGAGTCAGGCCGTTTATATCATCAAAACAGGTAAGATAGAAATAAATTTGGATATTAAGGATACTTTTGAAGTGGTAGAAACCGTAAAAAGTGGCGACATCATAGGTGAAGGTGCTTTTTTGCCAAAAAAACGTAGGAAATTTAATGCTATCGTAACCTCTGACGACTGTGAAATATACGTTTTCCCACAAGTAAGTATTTTTGAAATATTCTATAAATATCCTAGCATTAAAACAAAAGTTTTAGAAGTTTATGCTTCAAATCTGGAAAATAAAATGCAAAATATCCTAAAATCTTACAGAGAAAATCACGGTTTTTTTGAACTTTCACAAGCATTTCAAAATTTATAGTTCACTTACGAATTATTAACAAATTTTTAGATAATTTATTTAAATAACTTACATTAAAACTAAATGTATCAAAAAACAAATATAGATTTTGCTAAAACGCATCAGTTTGAAGAGATTTTTTTAGATTATGTAGCACAAAAAGAGCAATTAAAGGAGTTTTATGAACTTTTTCCTACTATAGAAAACTTCAAAACACAAATAGATAAATACCTTCAAAATGCTGAAAAATCAGGTGAAAATTTAGCATTTGATAGAGAAAATCTTACGAAAATCTTACATACACAATACGCCACACTTGCAGAAGATGCAAAAAAACAAAATATTTCTTTTGAATTAGATAAGAAAGTTAGTCAAAATATTGATTTGATTACAAATAATCATACTTTTTTTATCACAACTGGACATCAACTGAATATTTTTTCTGGGCAAATGTATTTTATTTTTAAGATAGTAACAGCCATTAAAACTGCTGAAATCTTGAAAAAATCATATCCTGATTACAATTTTATTCCTGTTTATTGGTTGGCAAGTGAAGACCACGACTTTGAAGAAATAGCTTCATTTTCATTGTTTAGCAAGAAATATACTTGGGAAAGTGAGCAAAAAGGTGCAGTTGGGCGAATGAATACAATAGGAATAGAGAAAATACTCAATGAACTTCCAAAAGAAATTCTTGAAAAAGTACCATTTTTTGCAGATGCTTATAAGCTTCCCACACTTGCACAAGCTACCACTTATTTTGTAAATGCCCTTTTTGGAGCGTATGGGCTTGTTTGCCTTGATGCTGACAACCAAACACTCAAAAAAAACTTTGTCAAAATAGCAAAAGATGAACTAAAATACCAATATAGTGCACCAAAAATTAGCAAAACATCAACAAATCTTGCCTCAAAAAATTATAAAGCGCAAATTACGCCCCGCCCAATAAATTTGTTTTATCTGGATAATAATGTAAATTCAGGTAAAAACTTACGTGAGCGTATTGTGCGAGATGAAAAAGACACCAATAAATGGCAAGTTTTGAATACGTCTATTACTTTTGATGAAACGCAATTAGAAGAACTTGTCAAACAAAATCCTGAAAAAATCAGCCCAAATGTGGCTTTACGCCCTATTTATCAGCAAATTTTGCTGCCAAATCTTGCGTATATAGGCGGACCAGGTGAGCTGGCATATTGGTTACAACTCAAAGAGATGTTTGATTTTCACCAAAAAAATACAGATAATAGAGCAATTTTCCCTATTTTGATGCCACGAAACTTTGCGCTGGTTGTTACAGCTGCTAATCAGAAAAAAATGGATAAATTGGGGCTTTTAGTGGCAGATATGTTTGAAAATGAAGCTTCTTTGAAGAAAAAATACTTAGAGAAAAATACTGATGGCATTTTTTCTATGACAGATGAATACAACAAAATTTTGGAAATATTTAAAACCCTTACATCAAAAATAGGGAAAATAGATAAAACATTGGAATCTAGTGTTTTAGCAGAAGAACAAAAAATGCTAAAAAGTTTGGAAAACCTAGAAAAACGCACTCAAAAAGCGCAAGAACGCACACAAGAAACACAACTTTTGCAGGTTTTGGCACTAAAAGAGAAGTTTTTTCCAAATGGAAGTTTGCAAGAACGTACAGAGAATTTCCTGAATTTTTATCTCAATAATCCTACTTTTATTGCTGATTTGATGGAGTTATTTGAACCTTTTGATAATGAATTTAATGTTTTGACAGAAAAAACAGCCCTCTAGCCCCCAAAGATAGCCCCCTAACCCCCAAAGGGGGAATAATACAGAAATATATTAGAGCAAAATGACCAAACAAGAAATACGTAAAATATTTTTGGAAAGACGAAAAAACCTTTCCACATGTCAGCAAAATGATATTAGTGAGGCAATAGCAACTAATTTTTTTAGCTTTTTATCAAAAAAACTACTGGAAAATAGAATTATAAACTATATACATATTTTTTTGCCTATCACTTCTAAAAATGAAATTGATACTTTTTTGATTATTAGAAAAATACAAAAAGAATATCCAGAAATAAAACTACTTGTGCCAAAAGTAAATCTTGAAATAATGCAAATAGAAAATTATCTTTTAGAAGAAAATTTTATTTTGAAACTAAATAAATGGAATATTTTAGAAATTGAAAATGGCAAAAAAATTGATAATTCAGTGATAGATATAGTTTTGTTACCTTTGTTAGCTTTTGATAAAAATGGTTGTAGAGTTGGTTATGGAAAAGGATTTTATGACAAATTCTTAGAACAATGCTATCAAGAAGGCAATAAAAAAATCATTAAAATTGGACTTTCCTCTGAAAATAATGCTATTTTTATAGAAGATTTAAACGAATTTGACCAAAAAATTAATTTTTGTATTACGCCTATTGGCATTATAAAATTTTAGAAAAGTTCAAGAAAAGCCAAAAACCGTTCATCCTAATAGGTGAACGGTTTTTTTAGTTTGATTTACATCAATAAATTGTTATTGATGTTTTAGTTATTTTGAATAGCTTTAACACCAAAACTAGCTGTTCCTACTTTACCTACCGCCACAAGCGTATAGGCTTTTCCCATAGTAACGCTAAGAGAAGGAATAGTAAGTACAAGCGCATTTCCTACTACGGTTCTTACTTCTATGTTTTTAAGCACTACTTTATTATCTGCATCAGTCAAAGCAGAAACGGGAAGTGTAAAAATTGGAGCAGTTGCTCTGTAAGCAACACTAGCAAAAGGTGTTGCAGGTGTTGCAGTGAGAACCGTTCCAGAAGTTGATTCTTGTGAACCTACAATTACTCTTACAGCAGGCGCATTAGGTGACAAATGTACCAAACGTAATTTTACACTTCTTGTAGGTACAGTTGCAAAATTAAGAAAAGCATTATCATCAATAGTATAGTTCAATAAAGGACCACCAATATCTGTACTTCTTCCGTTTTGTGTATTAGCTGGTCTTTTTACTGTATCTGTCAAAAATACAGAATAAGAAACGCCATTTGTTGCAGTAAAATTAGAAGTATTCATAAAACCACCAGAAGTAGCACGAAAAGCTACAGTTCTAATATCATCTGTAGTACCATCTAAACGCCCTGGATTATAAGTAAACAATACAACAGCAGGGTCTGCGACTGTACTACGAAATTGTGTACCAGAACCACCAGAAGGAGCAACAATATTAAAAGGAAAATAAGCAGAGTTTTTCCCAAGAGTCAGTTTGGCATCAGCAGGGACAGTATTATCTACAGAAAAATTCATTTCAGGTGCGTCTGCTCCAGCGTGTACAAACATTACCTTAGCGGCTGCCGTGATAGGTGTTGCCACAGTTGTGTTAGGCTCTGGATACTCCGTTTTTTTGTCGCAAGCCGTGATAATAGTTCCTGCAAAGAACATCATTAGGGTTGTTTTTATAATATTTTTCATTAGAATATTGATTAAATTTGAGTTATGAATTATTTAGAACCACCCCCAACCCCTCCTTCAAAGGAGGGGAGTTTAGGTCTGTGGCAAAACCCCTCCGAATCGGACTCATGGGCTGCGGACAGGTTGCCGAATTCGGCCACCTGCCTGCGATCAATGCGACCGCCGGCC
>JAYVHJ010000368.1:0-19101 GCA_043771315.1 Raineyaceae bacterium | reverse complement strand
GCTATAAGATAGGCGTATTTCCGTATTAGGAATGATATTTTGGTTATAGCTAGATTTGAGATAGGCGTTTTCTATGTCAAATTTTTGATAAACAGGGACAAAAATAAATATTTCTATTTCACTATTGCCCCCAGTCATCATTCCGTCTTGGAAAACAATAAAATCCCCTTGTAATAGTGTAAAAAACTGATTCTTGTATTTTCCTGCAATGTCTTTGTAGTCGGGTACAAAGCGGTGGTCTGACCAAAAAATCATTTTTTTATTCTTAAAAATATAAAAATGATACTTTTGTTTTTTACTCAAATCCACAAGCAAACTATAATTATTTTCCTGAAAAATTTTCTTGATTTGTATGGCTTCTTGTGCAACTATTTCTAATTCCTTTTGCACATTTTGCTGAATGATTTGTATATAACCATCTTCGTTGCTTTTTTGGGTTACTTCATACCAAAAATACCGCAAACTAAGCGCAATAATGAAGAAAAAAAGAGTAAAAAAAAGGTATTTTTTGTGTTGCATAGGGAAGAGGTACGAAATAAGAGGTACGAAGTGCGAATGTAAAACTCTGATTATTAAGTTATTGTAAAAGCAAAAAGATTAAATTATTTAATTTTCATTCCTTAGTATTTTTCTCGTACTTCAAACTTCGTACCTCAAGTTAGTAGCTTCCCAAATATTTCCTAGCAACCCACTCAATAGACGCTAAAAGCACAATAAGGAAAAACAACCAACGTAGATGGATTATTTCCAACATTTCTTCTGTGCTGGTGAGTTTGTTTGGTTTTCTTTTTGATAAAAGTTCTTTTTCTAAACTTTCTAACTGGTTGATATGAAAGAACTTACCTTGTGTTTGGTCTGAAAGTTGGCGCAAAAGTTGGTGGTCTGCTGTAGTATTTAGTGCTTCTAATTGCAAATCTTTGATAGTAAATTCTCCTGCTGCAACCTCTAATTTCCCTAAGATATTAGCTGATGCTTTGTAGCGGTAAACGCCCTTTGGAAGCCCTGAAACCTCAAAACGGCTACTTCCTTGCGCTATCACAAAGTTATAAGGGAAACTTTGCCCAGCTTCATTTACAATGCTCAAATTTACTTTTGTGTTATAGATTTTCTCAAAAACATCATTATAAGATTCCGCCTCAAAAACGACTTTTTCGTAAGATAAATACTCATTTTCTGTCGTGAAAACTCGTAGTTTTCTAGTGTCTTCTTTTGAAGATAAAAATTGTATTATTTTAAGAAAAAAATCATCTAATACTTCTTGTTTATCTGTCAAATCATATTCTTCAAGTCTCCAACGCCACAAACCCTCACCTGCAAGCACCGCAGATTTTGATGTTTTATTACTATTGATAGCAAGTAGTGGTTTTTTAGTAATAATACTTCCAACTTGCTGGAAAAGCACTATATCACTATTGTTTTTAGTTTGATAATCTCCATACGGCACACTCAAAGGTGGAAGTTTACTTAAAATGCTCAAAGCCTCCACATTGTAACTAAATTTGGTAAAATTAGGATTAAAAGCACCCAAAACATTATCACTTTGTCCTGTGCGTGCAGAGGTAGTAATCACATCATTTTGGGCAGAAAATGCACCCAAATTACTCTGTTCGCCCAAAATATAAAAAACTGGTACGCCCAATTTCTTGTATTTTGAAATAATATCAGTACCACCATTTTGCAAATCAGGGATTTGATGCGCAATAACCAAATCATAACGTGCTTCTTTTGGCGTGTGAATGCCTACTACACATAATTCAAAGCTATAATTTTCGTTTTTTTCAATGATAGCACGCAAGGCTTTTAGGTCTGGGTGAGGTGCATAAGCAAGAAGTAAAATCTTCTCTTTTCCATCAATAACTTCTACATAAGCATCTCTGACATTGTTTTGTGTACTTATTTCATTTTCCAAAATCTGCACAGAAACACTATACCGTTGAAGTCCTTTTTGTGCTGCTTTCGCCACAAAATTCACTTCTGAAATATCATCTTTTTTTATACGAATATTTTGTGTAGAGATAGCAGAGCCATTTTGTAGCAAAGAAACAGCCACAATACGGTCATCATAGCCATTATTTTGGATTTCTGCCACAATAGGAAAATCATTACCCAAATACGCCAATTTGTTACAGAAAAGAGTTTGTATTTTGAGGTCTTTTTTAGCAATAGTATCACCTAAACCAACCGTAATAATAGGATTATTATAAGATTGGAAGGTAGGAGAAACGCCCTGATTATGAATGCCATCAGACACCAAAACAATGCGGTCAAGGTTGCGGTTTTCGTAATTGCTTTCTACATCAGATAAGATTTTACCCAAATTAGAACTTTGGAGGTTATATTTAGTATTTAGAAGATTATTTTTGTTAGAATTATTACCAGAATTGTTGTCTAAAAACTGTACGTCTGTCAAAATATCATTTTTCTCTAATTTATCTTTGATATTATTGATTTCTTGCATTTTTTTCTTCAAAAAAGCTGTATCAGCTGACATTTTGAGAGATTCAGAGTTGTCTATTGCAAAAACAATAGTTGGTTTTTCTTCATCATTTTTGATTTTCCTCACTATTGGCGCAAGTAAAAGCAGGCAAATAAGCGTTACGAAAGTGCCACGCAAAGCAGCAAGCGTATAATTTACTTTTTTAGACCAATTATACTGTTTTGAGTAAAGCAACCACGCATACGCAACGCCCACAAGGACGCACAAAAGCAGAAAAAACGGAGAATAAGGGAAAATAAGATTAATTTTGTCCACTATTTTGGAGTTATGAGTTGTAAGTTATGAATTATGAGTTA
Source organism: Raineyaceae bacterium (assembly GCA_043771315.1). GTDB lineage: Bacteria > Bacteroidota > Bacteroidia > Cytophagales > Thermonemataceae > JANYGM01. Next base: position 16,308 of record JAYVHJ010000368.1, on the reverse strand, counting down.
TAAGTTATAAACTATGAATTATTTTTTTGTCGTAACAATGTATTTAACTCAAAATTCATAATTCATAACTCATAACTCAAAACCAGCCTTCTGGAGTTTCGCTACTCTCTAATTTTTTCTCTAAAACTTTGTCTTTTGAGAGTTGAGGAAAGAAATCTATACCAGTTTTGGCTTCAATTTTATCAATAGAAACAATATAATTTTGTATATTGTCACGGAAAACTTCATTTGGCATAATAAAAGCAATAGCTTTTTTATTTCTGATGTCCAAAATTACTTTAAAATAAGCAGTTGGCACAGAAATTTTGTTTTTTTTGCCTATTTTCTTCATTTTTTCAGCAAAAATTGGACCAGAAACAATGTATAATTCCTTATCAAAACGCAACCAATAGCGTACTTGTTGCTCCAATTCATTCCATTTCCCTCTATTTAGTTCTGGTTTTTGCGGACTCATATTGCTCATAAAAAAAGTTTCTGTAAGCAAATTTTTATCATAATTAAAATCTCCCGCAGGTGCTAAATGTCCTCTATCATAACCAGATTTGGCATAATCACTTGGCAAAGCAGAGCCAGAACTTACAGCAGGGTCTGGCTTAAAAGACTCACCATCACGACTGTTTTTACCTTTTTCTAAGTTTCTTTGTTCTAGTTTGTACGCCACCCATTTAGCTTGCTCGTGTTCTTCTGCATAAGCAAGCGTGTAGGCAGTGTGTTTAATAATTTGGTCGTCTGATTTGATAGCAGGCAACGCAAAGTTTTTGTTATTATCTGGGTTATTGTTTGTATCTTCATCATTATCAGGTATATCTGTGTTTGCGGTGGCACGCCCACGAGAGAAATAAGCTGTTTTTATTTCGTAAATAGTATCTGAAATAATGTATGCACCAAGTGTTGCATCTAACAAAGATTTGACAACACGGTTAGAAAGAAACATAAATAAACACAAAATTATGCCAAAAACAATTCCTCCACCCCATAAAATACGTTTTTTGAGTAGTTGTATATCTATTCCTTCTGATTTTGCCATTTTGAGGTACGAAGTTTGAAGTACGAGGTACGAAATTTTAGTTATATGCAAAAAACCTACTTTAATGTAGGTTTTTGCATTAAATTTTTTGGTTTTTTATTGAATAAAATGGTTTAACTATGTAATTATCAATGTTTTGTATTCATTCATAATTCACAATTAAAAATTCATAATTATTGTTTATTCTTCTATTTTGGCAGGCATTGTAAGCACTTTATAGAAAAAGTAGATCGTTACAAGTGTAATAGCTATTTCAGTTGTAAGCATCATTACGAGGGCAGAAGTGGACATACTTTTATTTTTTATATGTTGGAAAATGATTTTTGAGTTGATTTTTATCTAAAACGTAAAGATAGTTTTTTTTCTATAAAATGTAAAAGAAAATAGTTTTTTTTGGATATTTTTTGTATTATAAGTCCCCGTGGGGGTTTAGGGGCTATTTGGGCTACTTTCTCAAATAAAAATCCATCAAAACAAGTGCCGCCATAGCTTCTACAATAGGAACGGCACGAGGTACTACACAAGGGTCGTGGCGACCTTTTCCCTCCGCAATTACGCTTTCACCTGCATTATTGATGCTTTCTTGTGGTTGCAAAAGTGTCGCAACAGGCTTAAAAGCCACTCTAAAATAAATATCTTCTCCATTAGAAATTCCGCCCTGAATGCCTCCAGAAAAGTTGGTTTTTGTACGAATCTTGCTATTTTCATCTGTAAAAAATACGTCATTATGTTGTGAGCCACGCATACTTGCACCTGCAAAACCACTTCCATATTCAAAGCCTTTGGCAGCATTTATTGACATCATAGCCTTAGCAAGTTCTGCGTGAAGTTTGTCAAAAACAGGCTCACCAAGTCCCACAGGCATATTTTGGATTACACAACTCACCACACCGCCCACAGTATCACCTTGTTTTTTGATTTCTTTGATATAATTTTCCATTTCTATTGCTAAAACCGCATCAGCACAACGTACTGGGTTATTTTCTATTTCTGAAAAATCTAATTCTTGGTATTTTTTTGTAGAAATGATTTCTCCTACTTGTGATACATAAGCGGTTATTTCTAGTCCAATTTGTGCCAAAAACTGCTTTGCAAGTGCGCCTGCTGCTACACGTGCCAGTGTTTCACGTGCAGAACTGCGCCCACCACCACGAAAATCACGAAAACCATATTTTGCCTCATACGTATAATCTGCGTGTGAAGGACGAAATTTGTCTGCAATATGTGAATAATCTTTACTTTTTGCATCTTCATTATGTACGACTAGGCAAATAGGCATTCCAGTTGTTTTTCCTTCAAAAATCCCTGAAAGAATTTCTATTTTGTCTTCTTCTTTGCGTTGGGTGGTGATGGCTGATTGTCCTGGTTTGCGTTTGTCTAATTCTGTCTGAATTTGTGTCAAATCTACCACAAAATTAGCAGGAAAGCCGTCTATTACCACGCCAACAGCTATTCCGTGAGATTCTCCGAAAGTGGTTATTTTCAATTTTTGTCCGTATGAGTTCATTTTTACAACCTTTATTTATTTTTATAAATCACCTTAAAAATACTATCTCCCACTATTGGTCTGAAGTGGTTGGTTTCATAATAGTTTGTTTGGTTGTCGGTGAAGGCATTTTTCCCTGTAAAATCATACAAATTATCTCCAAATACCTCTTTTAGCAATTTTAAGTCCGTAGGATTAAACTTGATTTGCTCGTAAAGTGGGCTTAAAACCACTTTAAAACTTGTTTTATTCTTTCGTAAAATCTCTTTTATTTCCTTCAGCATCCACAAATATTCTTTGTTTATTCGTGGTACTGGGTCTATTTTTTCTTTTGTTCTTGCATAAAATATATCCTTTCTTTTTGCATAATATTCAGCAGGAAAATTAGTTATTTCTGCCTCTTGATCAATGATACTTATCTCGTTTGTGAGGGTGTCATAGGTAATTTTTCTGTTTTCTATGTAGCCCTCCATAGCGGGCGTGTAGGTTTTTGATATTTTGTAGGTGTAGAGATAAAACAAAAATTTCGGATTTAAGTAAGCTTTAAAAAACTGCATTTGGAAAAATAAATGGCTTTCTTTTGATACTGCAGGGTGTTTTACGAATAGGTGCATTGTTTTATTTTCTAAAAATGTACTCGTTCTACAAAGTATAATAAGTACATTATTTATTTTTATTTCCATCTCGTCAAGGTATTTAAGTTTGGTATAAATGCCAAAAATAGTTTCCCCAGAGGCATCAAACATAAAAGTAGTGTCTTTGTTTGTTAAATATTTTTGCCACGTTTTCGGTTTAAAACCCATAGTGCGAGAGCTACCTAAAATAAAAGAATTATAATGGTATTTTGGGTAATTTCTGATAAACATAGTTGTGGAAATAACATCTCTGTTGGTAGCTATGTAAGAATACGAATAATCTGTGTAGTTTTTTATGACTTTGAACGGGTCAAAATATACATAAGATACGAGTATGGGCAATAATAACACAATGCCAACCAACGAAAACAAGCGTACTCTTTTAAGAAATTGTTGCATATTTTAAGAGAAATAGTAGAGAAAAAATGTAGCCATTAACTAAAATTGAAAGTAAATAAATTGTTGTTTTGGGCTTGCATAAATGCAAACACTCGCAATAAGCACATAATACATTGCCCATCTTAGCGTTGTGTGCCATTTTGCGCCCAAGTTGGCAAGCGCATATTGTTGTTCTCTGCCCAGCCACTCCATTACCATAAATATCAAAATAAAGACCAAAAGCACTCTTGCAAAAATAGGTGTGCCTATCTGAAGCATAGGCGGCATTGTAAATAATGTACTAGAAAATATGCCCGAAATATACTCATATGCGTGCGTAAGGCTCGTTGAACGAAAAACAGTCATCAAAAGCATTGTCAAGCTAAAAGTCAATAAAATAGAAAAAAACTCTTTTATGGTAGGCAAATTCTTGCCTTTCGCCACAATTTCAAAGCTATCTTTAGCATTATTTTCATTTGTATTAAAAATAATGGAAGGCATTATGCACAGGGCATTCAAAAGCCCCCAAACAACAAAAGCCCAACTAGCACCGTGCCAAATACCACTCACGAGAAAAATAATAAAAGTATTTCTTATTTTGATGAGCATACCATTTTTGCCTCCGCCTAGCGGAATATAAAGATAATCTCTAAACCAAGAAGACAAAGAAATATGCCAACGCCTCCAAAATTCAACCATATTTCTGGAAAAATAAGGATAAGCAAAGTTTCTCAAAAGGTCTATTCCAAATAGTTTGGCTGTGCCTAGCGCAATATCTGAATAGCCTGAAAAATCACCATAAACCTGAATAGTAAAGAAAAATGCGCCTAGCACAAGCGTACTGCTAGACTGGTCGGCTGAGCCATTGGCTAGATTATTAAAAATAATATCCACAAACTCAGCACAATTATCTGCAATAACAATTTTTTTGAATAATCCCCACAAAATCTGTCGTAAACCGTCAATGGTTTTATGATAGTCAAAAATTCTTTTTTTGATAATTTGAGGCAAAAGATGCGTTGCTCTTTCTATAGGACCCGCCACGAGCAAAGGGAAAAAACTAACAAAAACAGCATAAGCAATAAAGTTTTTTTCTGGTTTTATTTTATCTCTATAAATATCAATGACATAAGACAATCCGTGAAAAGTATAAAAAGAAATTCCAACAGGCAAAATTATCTCTAATGTGCTAAAATTTGCTTTGAGCCCTAGCAAAGCCAAACCGTCAGCAAAAGAAGCTACAAAAAAATTATAGTATTTGAAAATGCCAAGAAAGCCCAAATTGATGCACACACTAAGCCAGAGCCAATATTTTTTATTTTTTGGGTCAGATGCCTGCGCTATTTTGATACCTGTGTAGTAATCTAATAAAGTAGAAAAAAGCAATAAAAACACAAAACGCCAATCCCAACAAGCATAAAAAAAGTAGCTTGCAAACATTAAAATGATGTTTTGTACTTTTAAATTTCCTCTGGTGGCAAACCAGTAAAGTAGAAAAACTAGGGGTAAAAATATAGCAAAATTGATGGAATTAAAAAACATAGTAGAGGTTTGGCAGGCAGTATATTAAAACACAAAACTACACAAAAAACTATTATCTTCAAATAAAAATTAAGTTACATTTTATTAGGTTTGAATGAAATTTAGTAGTTTGATTTTGAATTAGTTAAGAAAAAACCTTACATCAAAAGGACTTTTTTTAACATTTTTTGGTTACTTTTTTAACAAAGAAAGTATATACTTGATAGTAACTTGTTAATAAAATATTACATTTGCAATCTTATTTTTTATATTTTAAAATTTTAAGTAAGAATTCTAAATTGCAATACAAGTTACTTAAAAACAATTTCTAAACAAAAGTAATCCAATCTACAAACCTAAAAAAGTATCTCTACAAAACTATTTTAATTAAAATCAATCAAAACAACTAAACCAATGAAATTCATTACTAGCATCTTCCTCTCCTGCCTATATATAGGAGCGTATGCACAACAGAAGGCAAAAATCCCTCATAATCATAATGAACCACAAGAATTGAAACAAATTCTTATCCAAAAGGATAATCTTACGAATAATGCAACTAATTCTTCTTCTCAAAAAGATGAACTTAAAATGCACAATGGTATTCCTATGTATTCTTACAATAGACAAATGTTTGATGCAACTGGTAAAGTCCGTTGTTATACTATGGAAAATGATGCTTTGATGCGCCAAAAATACCCTGAAATGGGTAGCTTAGATGATTTTGAAAAAGATTTACAGAAAAAAATAGCCAAACGCAAAGCTATTATTGCTGCAAATGTAGCAAATAATCCCAATGCACGTATAGTTAATGGCATTTTTTATATTCCTGTGGTTGTACACGTTATCCATAATGGCGAGGCAGTTGGCGTAGGTACTAATATCTCTGATGCACAAATACAAGACCAAATAGATGTACTTAATGAGGATTTTCGTAGAAAAGTAGGTACACCTGGTTTTAGCGCAAACCCTGTTAGTGCTGATTGCGAAATAGAATTTGTACTAGCTAAACGTAAATTTGACAATACTGCTAGCAATGGTATTGATAGAGTGAATAGAAATACTGCAAGTTTTTCAGCTAGACCTTATCCTTATGGTATGGCTGATATGGATATTTGGGTCAAACCTGCCACTTCTTGGAATCCTGATTGGTATTTTAATATGTGGACTGCCGCTTTGAGTGGTGGTATTTTGGGTTATGCACAGTTTCCACCAAACTCTGGTTTGCCTGGCTTAGATGCACAAGTAGGAGATAATTGTATCAATGGAGTGGGTACAGCAGCTGCTAATACTGATGGGCTTGTAATGACTTATGATGGTTTTGGGAGAGGTTTACCAGGTATCTATGGAGATGGAAGAACAGCCACACACGAAATAGGACACGGTTTAGGGCTTAGACATCTTTGGGGTGATTTCACAACTTGTGGAACGGTGGGTGACTATTGCGCTGATACACCTGAATGTACTAGCCAAAATTTCTCTAACCCTCCTGGTTGTCCTACACTTACACAATGTGGAAATGTGCGCCAAATAGAAAATTATATGGATTATTCTGGTGATTTGTGTATGAATATCTTTACACAAGACCAAAAAACTCGTATGCGCACTGTTTTAGAAAACTCTCCAAGACGTGTAGGGTGGCAAAATTCACCTGCATTAGTTGCACCTGTGGCTAATTATGGTGCAGCAACTAATCTTTTTACGCCAATAGGAGATTATTGTTTTGGAAATAATATCACACCACAAATAGAACTAAAAAATTTAGGTACAAGCGCACTTACAACCGCTACTATTTCGTATCAAATTGATGGTGGAGCAGTACAAACTTTTGCTTGGACTGGTGCGGTTGCAGCGCAAGCCATTCTTAATGTTAATTTGCCTAATATTGTTGCTCCTGCGTTAGGCACACACACTTATAGGGCTTTTGTAACAATATCTAATGGTGTTGCTAACACTGCTAATACTTTTTCTAATGATATTACTGCTAATTTTGAAGTAGTCAATGGGGCGGCTTTTCCGTTCTCTGAAAACTTTGAAAGCAATACATTTCCGCCTGCAAAATGGCAACTCACCCAATCAACTGGAAAAGATTGTTATAAATGGGTGGAATATACAGGAATAACTGGTCTTTCTGGTGCTACGAGTGCCGTTGCTTTTATGAATTTCTTTGATTATAATGCAGCTAGTAGCCAAAAAGATGAGCTTATTTCTCCTATTATTGATATTCCTGTAACAGCTACTACAGCTATTGTGGAGTTTGATGTTGCATATAGACAAAAAGCTGCAGGTACGGCTGATGGTTTAGCAGTAGAAATTTCTACAGATTGTGGTGCTACTTGGACTTCCGTTTACAGCAAAACAGGCGCAACACTTTCTACTGTAGGAACGGTTTCTACTACAAGTTTTGTTCCTACAGCTGCACAATGGAGAAGAGAACAAGTAGATATTAGTGCATACGCCAACCAAAAAGTACGTGTTAGGTTTGTTTCTACCAATAGATACGGAAATAATTTGTATATTGATAATATAAAAGTAAAAGAAAACAAACCAGATGTTTCTTTCGTAAACGCTACTACTACACAAGCAGAAGCACCTACAACAGTTGCAGTAGTAGGAGATTGCAGAAGATATACAGACGTAAGTATTCCAGTTTCTATTTCGCAAGCACCTATGGCAAATGTGGTTTATGCTGTTTCTGTTGATGCAGGAGCTAGCGCACTTAGTCCTGCTGATTATGAATTACGTACGGCTTCTATTACATTTCCTGCGGCAAGTACTGCTAATCAAAATGTAGTGGTACGTGTTTTTGATGATGTTTCAGTGGAAGCAACAGAAAGTTTAGTATTAAGACTTACACTTACAAGCGGAACAGCAGTACTTACACCTAATCAAACAAATACAGTAAGTATTCCTGATAATGACCTTGCACCAAGTAGTTCAACTGTACTTCTTTCACAAGATTGGGAAACCTCTACTGCTGGTTGGACAGTATCTACAATTACGGCAGGTGTAAATACTTGGAGGGTTGGTACACAAATATTACTTGCAGGTACAAGAAGTGCTTATGTTTCAGAAGATCCCACACTTGCTACTTATACCAATGACGCAACAGATAAAATTCTGATTTCTCCATTGATAGACGCAACAACTGAACCAACAGCATCTATAGAGCTTTCTTTTAAATTTAGATGTAATGGGCAAGCTGGTAAAGATTTTGGTACATTAGGCTATTTTACAAGTGCTGCACCTACTACATTTGTGGCTATTGAAGGGAATGGAACTGGACCTTATTTAGATGTTACCACAACCACAACACGCACAATAATACTACCAGCAGTACTTAAAGGCACTACCTTTAGCCTTGGTTGGGAATGGGAAAATAATATGAGTACACAAAATAATCCTGCATTTGCAATAGATGATATAGTTGTGAGAACTATACCTTTAGGCATTGAAACGGCAGTTTCTGGCTCTAGTACAAGTAATCAGCGTTATTTAGGTCCAAACTCTACAGCTTATTTTTATGATAATACGACAGGCAAACTAATGGCAAAAATAGAGAATACTTCTTCTCACGACTATGGTTGTACATATGTAGCAGTAGATAGAGCTGGTACAAGTGCGCAAGCTTTTGTAAGCGCAACACCTGCAGAATACTTAACAAGCAAAACATTTAGAGTTGTACCTACCACTAATAATACAAGTGGTACTTATAATGCTCGTTTTTATTATACAAATGCTGAAATAGCAGGTTGGGAAACAGCAACTACAAAACTACGTGCCAATGCTTTGCTCGCAAAAACTGCAGGCGCAATTAGTGCTGCTACTGGTGCAACTTCTTTTGTAGTGGGTTCTGGGACTACCACTGGCACTTTTGGTACTGATTATTGGATAGAAAGTAGTTTTACAACTGGTTTTTCTGGTTTTGGTGCAGGTATTCCTGGTTCTGGTCCACTTCCTATTCAGTTATTGGATATTACGGCAAGAAAACAAACTGAAAGTGTTTTAATAGAATGGAAAACCATTTTAGAAACAGATGTGGCATATTTTGAAGTAGAAAAATCTACTAATGGGAAAGATTTTGTTACTTTGGGACGTAGAGAAACTATTTTAGGAAATTCTAATCAAGAAATCCGTAGCTATCAAATGTTGGATAATTCTCCTGCCAATGGCACTAATTACTACCGTTTGAAAACTGTCAATAAAGATGACACTAACGAGTTTTCTAAGATTATTTCTGTGAATTTTGAAGGAAAACAAACGCTTTCTTTGAGTGTTTATCCTGTTCCTGCCAAAAATGACGTGAATAGCATTTTGAATGTTGCTTTTTTCACGCCAAAAGAGGAAAATATTACCTTAGAAATTATTTCTCTTACAGGTGTGCGTATGGCTAAGTATGAACAAAAAGCGCAAGCAGGGCAAAATAAAATCAGCCTAAAAACAAGTAATCTAGCTGTAGGAACGTATATTATTGCTATCAGAAACAGCCAAGAAAACACGTTTAGAAGGTTTGTAATAGAATAATTCTAAAATAATTTTTTAGTTAAATTTAGTTCTAAATTAAAAGAAGACTTCACTTTAAGTGAAGTCTTCTTTTTTTGCTGTTACCACGTCAATATTATTTTTTCACGAGGCTTTTTGCTTGCCTTAGATGCAGGTTTTGCTACTTGTTGGGATTTTGGAGGAGATGACAAAGCACAACTTTTAGAATATTTTGGGCAAAGTTGGATAAATCTTGCCATTATGCAAGGACACGGAAGAAACATAGCATTCAAAGTGGTTAAGAGATAAACAACTAATTTGCCAATTTCATTAGGAATTACTGGTCGTAATCAAAGACTTTCACAGATTTTTCGTAAATTTGTGGAAGTTTTTTGTTGATTAGACACCAGTTTAAAATGAGGTTGTTTGGATTAGTTTATAATAATATAAATACTTGATTACCTATGTGCTTGCATATGGTCGCAAAGTATCACAGCAAAAATTACAGTATTCAAAATTTACGTGAGAAAACCCAAGTAAATAGAGCAAGGGTATCTTCTTTGGGCATTGTAGAGGCAGCAGTGGTATGCGCAACTGTAGTAATCTGTCCAATTACTTCACCATCAAGAGGTTATCCCACAAGGGTGAGTTTTAATATAACGGAGAAACTAATTGGATTATTATTGACTAAATCCCTATCATAGAAAAAACTAGAATTACCAAAAATATTGGTAATTTAGCAGAAAAGATCATTGAGCAAGTCAAAAATGTGATAAAGGAAACATTTGTAGATTAAAATCATAAATAAAATATGTCTAACAAAAAAATAAGACTTCACTTAAAGTGAAGTCTTATTTAATTTAAGATAAATTGTATCAAAAATTATTTTTTAGCATCATTTTCTGCTTGTTTCAATGCACGTGTAGTTTCTACCGCAACAATTGGATTAGAAGCTGGCGTAAGGATTTTGTAATCTCCTGCCGTAAGTTCTTTGATTTTTATTGTTTTACCAATATCAAGGTGTGTAATGTCCACTTCAATAGCACTTGGCATTTTGTCTGGTGCTGCAAAAATAGCTAATTTACGCAAACGGATTGTTACTTTACCACCTTTTTGCGCTCCTACAGAGTTTCCTACAAGTTTCACAGGAATATCCATACGGATAGCTTTATCTGAAAGAAGCAAAAAATCTACGTGTAAAATCATTTCATTGACTGCATTGTATTGTGCATCTTGTACGATAGCTTTGTACTCATCTCCTTCAATGTTGATGGTTACGAAAGCTGGTTCTGATGTGTAAAGCAAGTCTTTAAACAAAATCATTGGCACAGAAAAGTGTTTTTGTTCTTTTCCACCATACAATACACACGGTACAAGTGCTTGCAAACGTAGTTGTTTAGCATCTGTCTTACCGAGATTTGCTCTGTTATACCCTATAATCTCTACTGTTCTCATTTCTTTGAGTGATTTATTATGATTGATAATTAAATTGGACTGCAAAAGTAGGAAAATAAAACCTAAAAAACTAATTTTTGGAATATTTTATTTTTTTACCAGACATGCATAAAAAGCCAGAAGAAACAAACATTGTTTTTCTGTGGCTTTCATTTTTGAAAACTAAACGTAATTCTCAATCATCTTAAATCCCTTTAAGCAATATTTCACCTATCAAAACCTCACGTTCTGCTAGTGGGATTTTGTTTAATTCTATGATAGCATTGCCAAAAGAGCCATCTTTTTTGACTTCTTGCAAATCTTTACCATTTTGAGAAATCTTAAATTTATTATCTTTTTTCTTTATTTCATAAGCGTCTTTGCCATCTTCATTGTCCGAAATCTTTATTTTATCCCCCGAAATTTTTACTTTCCAAAGCAATTTATCTCCTTCCGTACGGATTTTGAAACCTTCATCTTTGTATTTTACTTCATAAATAACTTTTCCGCTAGCGTCATCATATTTGCGTTTTTCAGCATTTTTTGCTTTGCTTTTGAGGTTGCCTTTTTGCGTAACTACCTCACCACCAACAATTTTAATAGTAGTTGCATCACCTTTTGAACTTACAAAAACACCAAAAGTATTATCTTTTTTGTCATCAGGCGTGTTTGGGGTAACAGGCGTAACAATTTCAGTATTATTTTGTACTTTATTCGTTTTTGGAGATTTCATAACAGAATATCCACCAAAACCAATTCCGCCCACAATAGCTCCAATAATAGCAATTTTGCCCCATTGCGTTTGGCTTTGAGGTGTTTCACGCAAAGATTGTATTATTTGGAAAGCAGACTGATTTTTTGGGTTGATAGCCAAACAAGCACGAGCAAATTCTTCAGAATTTTTCTTGTAAGTTTCATCATTTGTCTTAATATATTTTATTCCGTAGGCTTCTGAAAGTAGTTGCAACGTAATTTCATCATCTGGGCGTAGCGCATAAGCACGAGAAAGAGCCTCAATGGCATCATCAGCCTGCTGGTGTGCCACATAGCCACGTCCAAGTTCTTTAGCTTTTCTAAACTCTGTATCAATAGCAGCCAAATCTTCTTGCGAAAACCCCATATCTTTCACAATATCTGCATAATCTAGCTTAACTTGGTCATTTTCACGTTTGTTTTTGATGTTTAATACTTGCTTCATATAAGCATCAAGTCGCTGTTGTTCGTCCATTATTTTGAATTATGAATTGTGAATTATAAATTATGAATTAAATACAAAGTATTGATAATCAAATTATCATAGAAGATTATCACACAAATTTAAAAAAGGTTTTGAATAAATTGACATAAAATTGTATTTTTTGTATTAATTCACAACTCACAATTTAAAATTCACAATTATCAAAGTCCATATTTTTCTAATCTTCTATAAAGTGAGGCACGAGTTAGCCCTAGTTCTTTGGCTGCTTTTGAGATATTTCCCGTATGTTTTTCTATGGCTTTTTCAATGGTATCACGTTCCAAATCATCTAAATTTAAAGCACTATTTTGAGGATTTTCTGGTGATAAAATGGTAGAAATATTGCTAAAAACGTTATCAACTTGATTAGAAGATATTTTTTGTGATTGTTTTTGATTTATGAGAAAGAAAAAATCATCTGGCAAAAGTTGGTTTGCTTCACTCATAATTACGGCACGTTCTATGGCGTGTTGTAGCTCTCTGATATTTCCTGGGAAGTCGTAATTTTGGAGTTTTTGGATAGTTTCTGGGTGGATTTTCTCAATATTTTTCTTATATTTTCTGGCGTATTTTTGCAAAAAATTCTCTGCCAAAACAGGAATATCACTTTTACGCTCACGCAAAGGCGGCAAAAAAATCTCAACTGTATTCATTCTATACAACAAATCTTGCCTAAAATCACCTTTATTGACCATTTCTGCAAGGTTCATATTAGTAGCACACAACAAACGAATATCAATAGGAACAGTTTTTGATGCACCAAGTGGCTTTATTTCTCTATTTTGCAAAACTGCCAACAATTTTGCTTGATGTGTGAGGGGCAAATTCCCTATTTCGTCCAAAAAAAGTGTGCCCCCTTTTGCAACCTCAAACCAACCAATACGGTCATCTTTTGCATCTGTAAAAGCTCCTTTTTTGTGTCCAAAAAGCTCACTATCAAATAAAGTTTCACTTACTGCGCCCATATCCACACCTACAAATGCCTTATCTGTACGCAAGGAATGCCTGTGTATGGCACGAGCTACAAGTTCTTTGCCTGTGCCATTTTCACCCAAAATAAGCACATTTGCGTCAGTTTTAGCAACTTTTTCTATCAAATGATATACTTTTTTGATACCTTCACTATTCCCCAACATTTCCACAAATGACTGATTATGAAGGCTATTAACAAGTTGTTTGTTAGTTTGTGTGAGCGCAGAAACTTCTTGATAAGAGGCACTAAGCCTAGCAGCAGCAGAAATAGTAGCTAAAAGTTTTTCATTTTGCCAAGGTTTCAAAACGAAATCCGTTGCACCTTCTTTTAAGGCACGCACCGCCATTTCTACATCTCCAAATGCCGTAATCATAATAACTACAGCATTTGGAACACGAGAAATAATTTCAGAAAGCCAATGAAAACCCTCTTTTCCGCTTGTGGTGTCGTCATTAAAATTCATATCAAGCAAAATAACATCATATTTATCTTGGTTGAGCAGAAACGGGATTTTTTGCGGATTTTGTTCTATGGTGATGTTTTTGACGTGTTTTTTGAGGAACATTTTTGCTGCCATCAAAATATCTTCATCATCATCAACAATCAAAATTTTATTTATTTCAGACATCTTTTTAGTTGTGAGTTATAAGTTGTGAGTTGTGAGTTAAAATACAAAATAGTTGTGAGTTTTCAGTTAAATTTAACAAAAAACTCACAACTCACAACTCAAAATTCACAACTCAATTTAGGTTTTTTTCTTCTTTTTCTTTGCTGCAGGAAACAAAATATTATTCAAAATCAGCCTATAACCAGGAGAATTTGGGTGTAATTTGAGGTCTGTTGGCTCTTCTCCCACAAAATGCTGATAATCCTCTGGGTCGTGTCCACCATAAAACGTCCAAGTTCCTTTGGCAAAAGTGCCATGAATATAGCGTGCTTCATTTGCAGACTTAGTTTCACCCATTACAAGCACTTCAGATTTAATCAATTTCTTCTTAAAAGCCGTTGTTTGTCCCATAAAACCATTAATTAGGTTTTCGTGGTTTTGCGTGAGCATTGTTGGGATAGGGTCATATTTGGCAGAAAACTTGAAAAGTTGGAAAAAATCCGTTTTTTCGTTTAGTCCTGGTCTTTCGTGAGATTGATTGTCTATGTTAGAATATTCATAAACATAAGCGTTCATTTCCAACTGAAAATCCTTGAAAGCAAACGTATTATTGAAATTTAGGCGTTGTTGTGCGTTGCGGTCTGCGGCATCTCCATCATAAACTGCCTCACAAATATCTACTCCTTCTGCTGCAAGGGCAATATCAAAAGTATCTGTGGCTGAACACATTGCAAACATAAAACCGCCACCAGCGCAAAAATCACGGATTTTTTTCACGACAGCAAGTTTCAACTGCGACACCTTAGAAAATCCGTATTTTGCGGCTATGCGCTCACTTTCTTGCTTTTCTTTCTGAAACCAAGGCTCATTTCTGAAAGCTGCATAAAATTTGCCATATTGTCCCGTAAAATCTTCGTGATGCAGGTGCAACCAGTCGTAAGTGCTTAGTTTGTCGCCCATTACGTCATCATCAAAAATAGTTTCGTAGGGGATTTCTGCATACGTAAGCACCAGCGTAACGGCATCGTCCCAAGGTTGCTTAGTTTTAGGAGAATAAACAGCCACTTTTGGTGGTTTTTCTAGCTTCATCACGTCCATATTGGCATCTGGATTGGCTATTTCATTAAGAATTTGGTTGTATTGTGCATCAGAAATGACCTGATAACCCACACCACGCACATTTAGCTCACTTTCAAGCTCTGGAGCGTGTTTGAAGGCAAAACTGCCACCTTTGTAGTTGAGTAGCCAGTCCACTTCTAAGTTTTTTTTGAGTACCCAATAGGCAATACCGTAGGCTTTGAGGTGGTTTTTCTGTGTTTTATCCATCACAAGCAACAAATAATTTGCCTTTAATTGGATAGATAAAAAGCAAAAAAGAAATATAAAAGTTATTTTTTTCATTTTATTTGAGAGTTTTTTGTTTTTTAGGTTAATTCATCTCTGAAAATTTGGATAATATGCTGAAAAACAGCTAGTATCTCTTCTATTTCGTTGAAATAATAAGTTCTTTTATCTATAATGATTTGATTATCAATTAATTTCAAAAATTTCCAGTCGTTTCCAGTCGTTACACAACCAAAAATCACATTTACGGGCGTGTTTTTTTGCTCATTGAACAGTTTTGCACCTAACATTTGTGCAGCACATTGTGGCACACCTGCTGCAATATCACTATTTTTAGCCTCCACAAGTGCCACAATAGGATAATTGATATTAAAAGTATGAATATCTTTTGCCAAAATAAAATCACACTCTCCATTTAAGCCTTCCTTCTCGTTTGCGTTGAGGTTGTCGCCAGAATAAATAGTAAAAAATTTACCATTATTATTGCGAAGTTCTACCAAAAATGGGAAAATAATACTTTCAGATTTTGCTTTTTCTGTGCGCACAGGCAAATCCGCTGAATTTTCAAACGTAATTTTGAGCCACTCACTTAATTTTATAGGTGTCATAGGCGCAAAAAGACTACTTATTTGGTTTTTGATACCAAATTTCTGCTGTAAATCATCTAATGAGAAGTTTCTATATGCCATTTTGAAGAGGTTGATTCTGTTTTATGTGTTGCAGTTTTTTTGAGATATTTTGATAACTATTCATAAACTATATTTTTGATTACATATTCTAATGAATCAATAGTGTGTTGTATTTTTTATAGAATCTGCTACAAACTTGCTATATTTCTTTGAATATGCTATCAAGTCCGAAACAGTAGGAAACGCATAAGGCTGAAATTGAGGTAAATCTTTATAAAGTGCATCTGTTATATGGCTTCTAAATATATTTCCTCTCAATTCGTCCAAAAGCACACCATTTTTATCCACACCAATAAACGTAGTACAAACATTTACATTATATTTTTGAGCAATTCTTTTTCCTTCTTCTGTTTCAATATCATAATCTAAATTCAAAAATGCCCTATTCATTGCATCTGAAACCGCTAAATCTGCTAAAACCTCCTTTGTAAAATTATAACAAGCAAAAGAACTTTTTTGATAAAATTGTATAAAAATTGGTTTATCTAATTTTTG
>JAYVHJ010000367.1:0-1602 GCA_043771315.1 Raineyaceae bacterium | reverse complement strand
GATTTTCCGTAATTACGAAGTATATACTTCATTGTATCATATGAAAATTCAAATTGATTTCTTGCGTCACCACTAAAACAGCTTTGATAGATAGATAATAAAACATTCTTCTTTACCCAAGTATCTTTATTGTACCAAACCTCTTTTAAATTAAAATCTTTTGAGATTGCATAATACGCTTCACCATTTTCACAAACTAAACCTATTGAAATTAAATCAATAGTTGGTTTTGACTTGCCAAAAAAAGTATTTTGTGCGCCTTCTAAGAACTCTGTATCTAAAAAATAATTCATTTGATATTTATTTTAAATTGCTAGTAAAATTTTCCTTACGTCCATCTAGCACCTCCTTAATTTCTTTCCAAACCACTTCTTCATATAAAAGCTCGTATACTTTTGGGTCGCCTTTGAGTGTGAGAATAATAGCTTTTTGAGATTCCAAAGAATAAGCCTTATAAATATTATTTTTGTCAAACTCAAAACCACCAAAATCATACTCCTTTGCAGGAATATTGTCAAGTCCAAGCAAAACAGCCTGATAAATCTCTTCTCTATTGGTTATGTGGGCGAGTGTTGCGTACATTATTTAGGATTTAAGGTAGGTCCGTTGCATAATAGTAAGTGCCTTCTTTCTTTTCTTTGAAGGTTATTCTGGCAAAATCATTGAGATGTTTCTCGGATTCTTTTCTGTACTTGTATTTCCTTTCTTTTGCCTCTTCAGCCGTAAGAAGAGTATAATTATTGATACGAGAAGACATAATGCGTTCTTCCATTGTTTCTTCTCCAAGTTTGTAGAGAAATGAAAGTGCCAAAATCCTATTACTGTAATGCTCGTCAAGGAAACTTTCTGCAGATTTGTCTTGACAACCTCTGTCGTGTAGAAGTATTTGGAGTTGAGAAAGAAACAAGTTTTTAGCCCGTTTGTAGATTTTGTCAAAAGCATCAAAGAAATTATTATCAACTTCCTCATCACGACCTCCAAAATAGTCTTTGCTGTCTATTTTGCCAATATTTTCTAACTTAATCCCTTCTAAATCAACTAAATACAAATTAGAGGAAGACAAGATATCTTGTACTTCCTCTGATAAGCCCACTATGTAGGTTTTGCTTGCCATTACAATGGAGTTTTCCCTTTTTCAATAGTTGCCACCCAAACTTCATAAGATTCCGTTCTGATACCATCTGCAAAAGTAACATCAGTAAAATCAGCCTGAACTGTTGCTTTTACAGCACCTGTAGGGTAAAGTTTCGTTACGGCACTATTCAAAACTAAATCTACCTGATTAGATTTTGAGGCATTTACAACTGCAGGCTTGTAACCAGCAGGCACAACTGCAGGTCCGTATGTTGGAGGAACAGTAGTAGGCAGAATTTCTGGTTGAACTGCTTTTGCAAACTTATCAATTACCAAATTACCAACTTCCAAAACGACTCTTACATCAACCGCAGAGGCTAAATTGACATCAACTTCATCTTCTACAACTAGAATTTTTAGCGTAAGGTCTTCACCTTGTTTAAACTTTGCCATTTTATTTGTATTTTTTGATATGAAAAATTAAGATAAAAACAAAGGAAGACTTGCTTCCTTTGTTTTGAGAAATTC
>JAYVHJ010000366.1:0-11356 GCA_043771315.1 Raineyaceae bacterium | reverse complement strand
GTGAGTAGTGAAATAGTGTGTAGTAAAAATACATTGCTCTTTGTATTTCACTACACACTATTTTACTACTCACTACTCACTATATACCTATTAAGGGTTTTTTGTAAAATTTCTTTCATTTTTTCTATCAAACGTGCTGGTTCTAAGACTTTTACGTCATCTCCGTAACTTAAAATCTCCATTATCAAATCAAAATTTATCATCAAATCCAAAGAAATACGGTATTCTTGGGCATCATTGATAAGTTCTTGTTGTGTGTGATGAAGAGGTTGCGTTTTGATATAATTTCCACGAAATGTATTAAAAGACAAAATGATTTTTTCAATACGTTCATCAGCTTTGCGTGTTACACCAAAGCAATTTTCATAATAATTTTCTGGGGAAAAATTGTGTTTTTCAGGCGGAATAGCACTTTTTTGAGAAATAAGCAAATCACTTATTCTATCTAAACCAAAAGTTTGTATGGTTTTTCTAGCATCTGTATAAGCTATCATATACCAACGCCCTTTAAATTCTTTCAATAAATAAGGGTGCGCCACACGCAATAACTCATTTTCTTGTTTTTCTGCTTGATTAGCAAATTTATGGTAAATAAAATTCACTTGTTTGCCTTCATTTATTGCCCTCACAAGGTCAGAAAGCAGTTCACGTCCTTTTGTATAGGTGGGTGTAGAAAGTTGTACAATGGCGTTTTTCTTTTGGTCGTTTCCTAGTTGTTTGCGGATTTCTACTGCGTCCATTACCTTATCCACAGCATCAGAAAAACCACTCAAAATGCCTACGTCTTTGAAACCTTGCAATACAGACTCCGCCAAATTAAGCGCAAAAACATCATTTTTTGACAAACTAATAGACAAAAAACGGTATTCTAAATCAAGCTCGTAAGTTATTTTTTTATCTTTTCCTTTATTTTTTGTTCCATAAAAATAACCTCTTTCTACGTTATTAAATTCTATTGGCGCAAAAAAACCATCTCTCATTGCTCTCAAATCTTTCTCCAAAGAAGAGGCAGAATATTCTTTGTCAGTACGTTCTTCAATAACGGCAATAATGGCAGCTTTTGTAGGGAAATTTTTTTGTCTATTACGCAACATTTCATCTATACTAAGGTATCTTATAAGCTGATTTTTATTTGCCATAAAGCTAAGGAAAAGGTACGAAGTATGAGATACGAAATACGAATGAAACAAACCCTTAGGGTGTGATTTGGTTAAAAATTTGAATATCAAAAGATTACACCCTAAGGGTTTATCCTATTAAACATGTTTTTAGGCAATTTCTGCGGAAATACCTCTATCACAAATAGCGGTACACATAGGCTCTAGCATTTCGTAGCTACCATATTTTACAATACATTTGCCTTTGTGGTGAATAATGAGTGTACATTGTTCTGCCTGCAATTCTCCATGTTTGCAAACTTCCATAAGTGTATCAATGACGTAATCAAAGCTATTATGGTCGTCATTGAAGACAATAAGACCACGTTCTTCTATTTCTTCTTCCATCACATCAACATCTGAAAGTGTTTTTGTGTCTTCTTGTGGGAAAAAGTTAGTAAGATTACCTATAAAATTGTTTTTTATTAGCTGGAATAACATAATTATGACAATAGTTTTGTTTTTGATAAAATTCTGATACAAAAGTAATCAAAAAATCTAAAAAATTTATCAAAAAAATAATGTTTCTAACTATTGATGGTTTTCAAATAGACTAATTGTAAAAACTTTTATAAAAATTTAGAAAATGGTTTGGATATGTTTTCCATTTTTTCTAATATTCTACTGAAAATCACTAATTTTTTCATAGCACTTAGGGTGATTATTTTGCGAACCAAAACAATCACCCTAAGTAATTTTTCAAAATTTATTCCAGAAAACTATCCATAATATTGAAGATTTGGAAAATCCCCAACTAAATTTCTTAGCTATTTTGATAAGCTACCGCAAACTCTTTGGCAAAA
Source organism: Raineyaceae bacterium (assembly GCA_043771315.1). Classification (GTDB taxonomy): domain Bacteria; phylum Bacteroidota; class Bacteroidia; order Cytophagales; family Thermonemataceae; genus JANYGM01. Next base: position 9,396 of record JAYVHJ010000366.1, on the reverse strand, counting down.
TCCTCTATGCTTGTTGAGGTTGTATTTTCTGCAGTTCTTTGAAAATCATTAAGATACGTACCTTTATTGAGGGCATCAAAAAGCTCATTGTAGCCATCTGCAATGGTTGCTGGTATGCCTGCTTGTAACATTCCTGCTTTTGCATCAGCTTGCGAGAATGTAATATAAGGTAGTTCTGGTTTTCCAATAGCATTTCCTAAGATTGATGTTACTTCTCCCATAGAAAGGTCTCTTTGTCCAGCTACAAAAACATGCTTAAATCCTTGAAAATCAAGAGAAAGCAAATATTTAGTTGCCATATCTGCAATATCATTTACGTGTACGACTGGAGTCTTTATGTCAGCATTCAAAGAGTAACCCATAATACCTGCGTGCTTAATCATACCAATTTGAGCAAACAAATTTTGCATAAAATACCCTGCTCTAAGGCTCAAAATATTGAGTTGAGGGACTTTTTTAAGCATTTGTTCAAATTCGTACAAACCTGTAACAGGTCCTGCACCTTCTGGAAGTTGCGCTCCATTAGAACTCAAAACTACCACATTTTTTACGCTTGCTTGTGTGATAGCTGCTGTAAGTGCTGTGGCTACTTTACGTTGAAAACCTCTCCAGTCTTCTTGTAAGTCCCATTTTGGAGGAATAAGTGCATAAACAGCGGTTGCACCTTCAAAGGTTTTGGTAAGGAAAGCCACATCTTCCAACTCTCCAACAGCAATTTCTGCACCCTTTGAAGCAAAATCTTGCAGTTTCTGTGCATCTCTGCCAATAACTCGTACTTTTTTACCTTCTTTAAGAAGATTATAGGCAATACGTGTGCCTGTGTTGCCTGTTGCGCCTGTGATTACGTACATATTTTTTTGATTTTTTTGGTGATAAACTAGAGTTAGACTGAATTTTAGAAAAAAGTTTGTTGATTTTCTTTTGCAAAGTAAATTAAATAGTCTATATTTGTCAAGTAGTGTAAATAAAAATACATAGTAATAAAATACATACTAATGTTGATTATCAGGCTATTAAATTTAAGAAAACCAAAAAATATTTTAGAAATAGTATCAAAATGAAAGAAAAAATCAAAAAAACCTCCTCAATTATCTGTTCACCAAAGACTTGCCCTGTTACGTTCACTATCAGCATTATTGGAGGACGTTGGAAACCTATTATATTGTATCTTATTTCAGAAAATATCACAAGATTTGGTGAAATGCAGCGCGCTATGCCACTTATTACCAAAACAATGCTTACACAAGAGCTAAGAGATTTGGAAAAAAATGGCATTATTCATAGAGAAGTTTTTGCAGAAGTACCCCCAAGAGTAGAATATAGTTTGACAGATTGGGGGCAAAAAACACTACCCGTAATGCAGGCAATGGGAGAATGGGGCAATAATTTTAGAAATAAAGTAGAATAAAAAAGTATTTGGTTAGTTTAGCCACCAAATACTTACATTCAGAAGTGTGGCAAAACTCACCCACGCAAGGTAAGGTACGAGCAAAGGCGTTGTTTTGGTATTGATTTTCCTAAAGACAATTATAGTCAAAGTGATGGCTATCAGCATCAAAACTATATCAAAAAGAGCAAAAAGCGGATTTCTCATTCCAAAAAACAAAAATGACCACAAAAAATTAAGCATCAACTGCACCGCAAAGATAATAATACCATTTTTGCGCTGTATTTGAACTTGTGGGTTCGTTTGGGGTGCATTCCAAACAAACCACAAAGCAACGCCCATTAGAATATAAAGTGTTGTCCAAACAGGTGCAAAAAGCCAGCTTGGCGGATTAAAAGGTGGTTTGTTAAGAGTTGGAAACCAAGTAGTTACAGATGATTGTGTAGCATATCCTGCAAGTCCGCCAACGGCAAGGCAAAGCAGTACACAGACAATTAGGCTGGGTATGTTTTTCATAAGAAATGGATTAAAATAATGTAATTTTTGTTTTTTAAATATTTATTACGTCAAATCTACTCATTATCTCTGATAAAGTCTAATAAATCTTCTATTTTATTGAGAATAAGTACATTTTCTGGGCTTTCTAAACCTTGTCCTATTACTTGTGCGCCTGTAAGCAAAACATTAGCGTCTGGAAATAAGCTAGAAAGCTGATTGATATAAGATTGTACGTACTCAAAATTAGGTGTAGAAGTAATAATACAAAAAATATTTTCAGGTTTATGAATACTGTAAGCCTCTTTCACATCATTTATTGGTAAAGATTGCCCCAAATAAATCACTCTTTGCCCTCTTGTACGCAACAAATAATTAGAAAAAAGTAGTGTAAGTTCGTGATTTTCACCTTCTGGCAAAAAAAGCAAATATTTTTTACCAATCTTTTTATATTTATGCGCATTAATAGCCACAATAACTTTCTGACGAATAAGGTACGTAATAAAATGTTCTTGTGAAGGACTTACTGCACCAGCGTGCCAAAGTACACCAATACGTGTAAGAAAAGGATAAATAAGTTGTATCATAGCATTTTCAAAGCCGTTTTTGGTGATACAATTATCAATAACCTCTTCAAATTTTTCTTCATCTAAATCCAACATACAAAGTGTGAGTGCCTGCAATTGGTCATTATATTGTGTGGATTTTTCAGCCAATGCAACGACTTCTGTACGTAGCTCTGCCTCACTCATTTTAGAAATTTTAGAAATTTTATAGCCGTGTTTGTTGAGCAAAGAAACATTTAAGATAAGTTTTAGGTCATTTTGGTCATAGTAACGAATATTCGTATCAGTGCGTTTTGTGGCAAGCAAGTCGTAACGTTGCTCCCAAATACGCAATGTGTGCGCTTTTATACCAGATAGATGTTCTACATCTTTTATTGAATAAATACTCATTTGAATTATGAATTGTAAGTTTTGTTTGTGGATTGTGAGCTGATACAATTTTCAAAGTATAACTCAATTATGCTTCAAACTATTTGCAATAATCAAATGTTTTGAATAGTTTTTATAAAAAATTATGTAATTTTTGTCTAAAACTTTGATTTGTAAGATTTTTTCTACATTTTTGTAAAATTTATTGACAAAAATGCTTTCCAAAACCCGTTTTTATAATAATCTCCTCCTAACTTCCACAAAAATACGTTTCAAAGAAGTATTTTTAGAATCACTTTAATTTTTTACGTTATTTAAACCCTTTATTTTTATGAAAGAATTTGATAAAGTTATTTTTCGTCACAGAGATGGCTCTGTTGCGCCAAGATATTTTCGTGCTTACAACCTTGTAGCAACAGAAAAAACACTTGTTTTTCAGATAGAAGACTACAAAAAAATTCTTGTAGAAGAAACTATTGAGCTAGAAGCAACTTTTTGGGAAGAATTACGTAAGGCAATAGACAATATCAATAGAAAAAATGTTGTTTTTGATGATAATTTGATGGGCGGCTCAACCAGAAGTTTTAGCTTTTTCTTGAAAGAAAAGGAAAATGATGAAGACTACCTAGAATGGAATGGTGGTGAAACAGACGCAAGTGTAGAGAAAATTATAAAATCTCTTTCTGGCAACATCAAAAGCCTTCAACAAAAAATAGAAGATACCAAACCAAAAGAAACCGACAAAGACGAGGACGAATAATTTTGAGGTACGTGTTTTGATGCGTAACGAAATTAAAAAAATAAAAAATAGTAGTTTAACGAAATTTTAAAGCTACATTTGTAGCGCAATAGAAATAAGCAAAAACTACAACACAGTAAGCTATTCATAAAAAGTAAGTTTTAGTGGTTAGTTTGTATTTTGATTTAACCAAAATAGTACATAATCAACTGATTATTAACATTTTGTATTAACTCATAATTCATACCTCACAACTCATAACTTAAAAAGATATTACAACCGCATTTAAAATACATAAGTCTAAATAATGGGATTCTTTGACTTTTTTTCTGGTGATATAGCCATAGATTTAGGCACCGCCAACACACTAATTATCTACAAAGACAAAATTGTCGTAGATGAACCTTCTATAATAGCTATGGATAGAACTAACAACAAAGTTCTTGCTATTGGACGAACCGCAATGCAAATGCACGAGAAAACGCATAGTAACATTAAGACTATCAGACCTTTGAAAGATGGTGTAATAGCTGACTTTACTGCTGCAGAACTTATGATCAGGGGAATGATTAAAATGGTTGATTCTGGTAGAAAACTGTTTCAGCCCTCTTATAGAATGGTTATTTGCATTCCTTCAGGTATTACAGAGGTAGAAAAACGTGCTGTAAAAGACTCCGCAGAACATGCTGGTGCAAAAGAAGTTTATATGATTTTTGAGCCTGTGGCAGCAGCCATTGGTATTGGCATTGATATAGAACAACCTATTGGCTCTATGATTGTGGATATTGGAGGTGGAACTACAGAAATTGCCGTTATTGCACTTTCTGGGATAGTTTGTGAGCAATCTATACGTACTGCAGGAGATGTATTTACTCGTGATATTCTGGATTATATGCGCCGTCAGCATAATTTGCTGATTGGTGAGCGTTCTGCTGAAAAAATTAAAATTGAAGTTGGTTCTGCACTTGCAGAGCTTGACGTGCCACCTCCTGATTATGAAGTACGTGGACGTGATTTGATGACTGGTATCCCGAAAGTAATCAAAGTAAGTTATACTGAAATTGCGTTTTGTTTGGATAAATCCATTGTCAAAATTGAAGAAGCCGTTCTGAAAGCACTAGAAATGTCACCACCAGAACTTTCCTCTGATATTTATACCAACGGAATACACCTTACAGGCGGTGGCGCACTCCTCAAAGGACTTGACAAACGCCTTGCAATGAAAACAAAACTGCCTATACACATAGCAGACGACCCTTTGCGTGCCGTTGTACGTGGAACAGGTATCACGCTGAAAAATATCAATGCCTACAAAAAAGTTTTGATGACCTAAGTTTTTTGATGTGAATAAACATAAACTATCAAAGCCTTTCCAAATGTTGGAAAGGCTTTTTTGGGCTAAATATTTTAGTTAATTCCTGCTTACAACAAAATAAGCTTTTAGGTATTTCTAATATGGATTATTCCAAACCACGAAAGCCTTCCCAAACTTTGGAAAGGCTTTTGTATTTTATTGATTATAAATACTTTGAATTTAATTCAAAATTAAACTATCCTTTTGGCAAAAGTGCTTTGCGTGAAAGTCTATATTTACCAGTTTTTTTATCAACTTCTACCAGTTTTACGGTTACTTCTTCACCAATTTCCAGCACGCCATCCATTGTTTCTAGGCGTTCCCATTTGATTTCAGAAATATGTAACAAACCATCTTTTCCTTGCATAAACTCTACAAAAGCACCAAATGGCTGAATAGACTTCACTTTTCCTGTGTAAGTTTCTCCTACTTCTGGAACAGCAACAATAGCTTTTACACGTGCCAAAGCTCTTTCCAAAGAATCTCCGTTAGTTGCCGCTACCGTAACAAAACCAAAATCACCTTTTTCCTCAATATTAAGGGTTGCACCCGTTGATTTTTGGATTTCTTGAATGATTTTCCCACCAGGTCCAATAATTGCCCCAATTTGACTAGAATCAATCTGAATAGTTACCAAACGTGGTGCATGTGGCTTGTAATTCTCACGAGGAGCAGCCAACGCCTTTTTCATTTCACCCAAAATATGCAAACGACCTTTACTAGCCTGCGCAAGAGCTTCAGCCAAAACTTGGAAAGAAAGACCATTTACTTTTATGTCCATTTGACATGCTGTAATGCCTTTTTCTGTTCCTGTAACCTTAAAATCCATATCTCCCAAATGGTCTTCATCTCCCAAAATATCGGACAAAATTACGTATTTACCTGTTTTTTCGTCAGAAATCATACCCATTGCAATACCAGAAACAGGAGATTTTATTTTTACGCCTGCGTCCATAAGTGCGAGTGTAGCTGCACAGACTGTAGCCATTGAAGATGAGCCATTTGACTCCAAAATATCAGAAACAATACGAATAACATAAGGATTATCTTCAGCAGAAGGCATCACCATTTTGATAGCACGTTCAGCCAAATTGCCGTGTCCAACCTCTCTACGTGCCGTAGGACCATTTCTTTTGATTTCGCCAGTAGAAAAACCTGGAAAATTGTAATGCAACATAAATTTATCCTCACCACGCAGCAAAGCCCTATCAATGAGTTTTGCACTCAAAATAGTGGCAAGCGTTACAGTTGTAAGGGATTGTGTTTCTCCACGAGTGAAGACAGATGAGCCGTGAGTCATTGGTAAATAATCAACTTCACACCAAATATCACGGATTTGGTCAGGCAAACGCCCATCAAGGCGTAATTTTTCGTCTAGGGCAAGGTTGCGGGCTGCATCACGTTGTAAGTCGTGAAAATATTTGCCTATCAAAAACTTGTCGTAAGTATGGTCAGCGGGCAAAGTAGCCATAAATTCATCTTCAACTGCCTTAAAACCTGCTTTTCTTACATCTTTATTATTGCTCAACTGACGAGCAACAGCATACATTTTTGTATAATATTCGTCTTGAAGTTTTTGCTTCAAATCTAAATCCACTTTTTCGTGGTTATAAAGACGTTTTTCAGTCTTTCCAACGGCTTTTTCTAACTCTTTTTGCATAGCACAAAGTTTTTTAATCTCTACGTGTGCTACTGCAAGTGCCTCCAACATTTCAGCTTCAGAAATTTCTTTCATTTCACCTTCCACCATTACAATATTGTCGTAAGATGCGCCAACCATCATATCAATATCAGAATCAGCCATTTGTGCTGTGGTAGGATTAACAATATATTTGCCTCCTACACGCCCTACACGCACTTCTGCAATAGGTCCGCCTACAAAAGGAATATCAGAAACCATCAACGCACAAGAAGCTGCAAGTGCTGCAAGTGCATCAGGAACGCCATCAAAATCAACAGAAATCAAATACACATTTATTTGTGTTTCTGCGTGATAATCATCAGGGAAAAGTGGGCGGATAACTCTATCCACCAAACGGCTTGTAAGTACTTCATAATCAGATAGTCTGCCTTCTCTGCGTTGGAAACTACCAGGAATTTTGCCTGCTGACGCAAATTTTTCTAAATAATCAACAGAAAGAGGGAAAAAATCAACATTTTCACCAGCTTTGTGTGCAGAAACCACCGTAGCGAGTAGCATAGTGTTTCCCATACGCACCACGACTGCGCCATCTGCTTGTTTGGCAAGTTTACCAGTTTCTACACTGATTTCACGCCCATCAGAAAGGGTTACTTTTTGGACTATTGGAATTGGAATATTCATAAAAAAGAACAGATTTGTGTGTTTTGAGCGTTTCTCAAAACGGATTTATATAGCTATTTTAAATTGCTACAAAAGTAGTAATTTAATCCTTATATTACTATTCTTATTTTCAAAAATCTTAAAACCTATGAAAAGGTATAAATTAAGAGGTACGAAGTACGAATTTAAAAATATTATTATTAAATTCGTACTTCGTACCTCTTATTTAGCACTTCTTCCTAAAACTTAAATTTCTTATCTTTCGTGGAATTTTTCTTTGTCTTTCTCTGCTTTCTCCGCAAGTTTTTCTCTTTCTTCAAGTGTGAGACGTTTCCAAGAAAGTTTTCCGTCCATAAACTCTTCAATAGCAATAAGTGTGGGTTTAGGCAAACGCTCATAAAAGCGAGAAATTTCTATTTGTTCACGGTTTTCAAAAATTTCTTCCAAATTGTCCACAGGTGAAGAAAAGTCGTTTAACTTTCCTGCAAGTTCATCTTTGGTGTGTTGTGCTATTTGTCTAGCACGTTTAGAAATAATGTTGATAGATTCATAAACATTACCTGTTTTGTTGGTAACTAATTGCATATCACGAGTAATGATAGAGGCACTTCCTGTTACGTTGCTTTTAATAGCCATTTTTATATAAAATTAAGTAATTGTGAATTGTAAATTGTGAATTGTGAATGAATACAAAATATTGATAATCAATTTGCTGCATATCATTCGGACATTACCAAAACATAAACTAATTATAGAAAGCTACTTAGTTTGGTGAAAAGTTTAACGCATAAAACGTAATTGAAAATTTAGTTTGCTTTTTGTACGGGTTCTGCTTGTGTTTCTTTCTTAGGTGTTTTTTCTTGTGCTTTTTTGATGCTTGCAAGATTTTTCACACTATTGTCATACATATTATTGGCTTCTTTGAGGTACGAACTTTTGGGATATTTCAATAAAAACTCCTCAAAAAAACCAATAGCTTCATTGTAACGTTCTACTTTTTTTTCATCAATACTTTTTTTAGCAAGACTATGCGCCACTTTTATCTTCTGAAAAGTAATCTCTTCTATGTAATCAGAATCTGGGTAGAGTTTCTGAAAATTCCCTAGTTCCACAATAGCCGCTCTATAATTGGCACTTTGATAACTAACTGTTTTGTAGTAAAGTTTGGCAGTTGCATAGGCTTTTTGTTCTAGTTTTGCCCTGCATTCTTTGATTAAGCCATTTATTTCTTCAAGTCTTGGCGTTTGCGGATAATTATTGAGATAGGATTGCAAAGCCGTAATGGCAGTCAAAGTGCTAGTTTGGTCAAGGTTATAACTAGGAGAATCTTTGTAAAGTGAGTAAGCATACATATAATAGGCTTCTTCTGCTTTTTCGCTACGAGCAAAAGTTTCTGTAAATTTTTTGAAAAAATAGGAAGCTGTTTCATATTGTTTCATATAATAAACGCAATAGGCGTTGGTGAGTTGTGCTGGCTCATACTCTGCTTTTCCTCGTAAAAGTGGCACAGCTTCTTCCAAAAGCAATGATGCTTTAGAATAATCTTTTTTCTCATAATATTTCATAGCACCTTCATACTTTTTGAGAGGGTCATTTGTTTTTTGCAAACGCCCAAATTTGCTACAAGAAGCAAGAAAAACAACATTCAATAATATTAAAAACAGATATTTTTGCATAAACAGGTATTGATTACTTTTACTGATTTTTACTTTCTCTAAAAATTTGCACAAAGATACAAAAAAAATGATAGTATTTTTTTATTTTTTATGAAAACTTATCAAAAATCATTCCAAAAGAGTAGAGTTTTTTCAAATGATAAAAGTTTTCAAAAAAATGTTATATTTTTGGGTGCAAAGCAAAAAAATGTACCTTTGTGTCTGATATTCAAAAACTCCTTTTCAATTGTTTTGTTACCATAAACAATTTTAAAAAAGGATTATGGTCTGTACCGTAGAGCAACGAAGGTCTGACCATAATCCTTTTAAAATGAAATAACAATTTCTACATCATAAAAAAACACTTAACTATTAAAATTCAATGGAAAAAGCAATAAAATTTATTCCTAATTTATTTACATTAGGCAATGTCTTGTGTGGTTGTGTAGGTATTGTAGCAATATTCAAAGGTAATCTTGTTATGGCAAGCTATTTGGTTGCTGTGGCTGCTGTACTAGATTTTGCTGAT
>JAYVHJ010000365.1:0-8717 GCA_043771315.1 Raineyaceae bacterium | reverse complement strand
GGTAAAGCGGTAAGTGCTACCAAAATTGCGAGTATTATACTAAATAGTTTCATAATATTTTTTAAGGTTTTATATACAAGTAGTAGAGTAAGAAATAGTTTTAATTCATTTTTTATTTACGAGTAGAAATAAACAAAAGCAAAGCTATCATCAAAATTTCGCTCCCTGTTGCTGCAATACCTACTGCTTTAATAAAATTTGCATCCAAACTGTCCCTAAAAATAAAGGAACAAATAAGACTAATGACAAGCCCAAGAACTGCCCCAATTACGCCCATAAACATCCAAGTTGGGATTATTTGATGTGCGTGGTCTGGAATAATAGCAGAATATATAAGCCCAGAGATTGCACCTAAAACTGCGCTACCTAGCGCAGCTAACAAAACTATTTTCAAAATAGCCATAACAGTTGCCATAAAATAAATTGATTAGTGTAAATATATTGGATAATTTTCAAATGAAATTGCAAAGTAAATACATCTACTAACAAATGCAAATAATATTTCACTAAATCAAAACATTATTATTTTTCCACTGATAAAATTTCATTGAAAGACTTAAATTTATCCCAATTTCCTTCTGTATTTATAATAGCAAAACGGGCAAAAAGTTCTTCACTGTACCAGCCTACTTCCCTTGTTTTTTGGATAACTTGCTGATGTTGTTTGCTTTTGTAAGCGTATTGTATCATTTTTTCAGTATTTTCCCAAATACTAAATGTAGCTTGCTGAATAAGCGGAACTTCCCCTATACCAACAGAAAAAATCAAACCATCTTTTCCTTGCATATCTTTGCTTGCAGGACGCACAAAATGCCAAAATTGCCAAATTTTAGAAAGTTTTATTTTTGCTCTTGTAATGACAACTATTTTACCTTCTGTTTTTTTCTTTGGATTTGCAAATGGCTCTTGTCCGTCCCATTTGCCGTGAGAACTTAAAGATTCTAAGAAAACATTTTGATAATGCTTACTTTTTTCTTTAAAATCAAGGAAAACTGGGTGATTATTAAAAAAGTTTTGCGCTGCAAGTGGCGTTTCCCACACACACAAGAGCGCATACAAGCCCCAATTAGGAAAAATACTAAAACCATCATTTCCGCCACTTCCCAAAAGTTTACAAAAACGCAAACCTACTACTTTTTTGAGCAAACTGGGCGTTTTGCCCATTTCTTTGAAAGCCCACCATTTTGTCCAAAAATCATTATACTCAAAAAAAGACATACTTATCATTGTGCATACATTTATATAGGTGTCAAAAACTATTTTGTTTATGCTTTCATAACGCCTATAAGAGATGTAAGGTTTAAGTATTTTCGTATTATCCTTTTTTTATTTTTTTCTTTAAATTTCTTCATTTTTTGTGGTTTATATTTTTTTTTCTTATATTTGGCACAAACATTTTACTACTAAGCTAAAATAGCAATAATAGAAAATATTTAGAAAATATTGACCGTAAATTAAAGACCAACTTACAACCTATATGCAATACAAATCATATCTATTTTCTGCGTTGTTTGCTACCACGCTAGCAGGCACGCTACTTACGTCTTGTGGTGGCTATAAAGCAGGATTGAAAAAATACCAACAAGGTGAATACGAAAAAGCAATTCCTTTACTAAAAGCAGCAGCAGAAGGCTCAAACGCTGACCAAGCGAACTTTTACATAGCGCAATCCTACCGTAAAACTAACCGTATTCGTGAAGCTGAAGCCTTTTATGCCAAAGTGCAAGACAAAGATATTGAGATAGTAAAACCAAAAGGTTTGGAAAATTATCTTGATGACGACAAAGATGATGCTAAAATTTATTATGCTGTTGCTTTAGAAGAGCTTGGCAAGTATGAAGAAGCAAAAGAACAATACGCTAAATACGAAAAAACAGGAAAAAATCCTATTTTCAAAAAACGTGCTAAACAAGAACTTGCTAACTTAAAGCAAATTGATGAAATCCTTAAAAAACCTTCTTTTTATGAAGTAAAAAATTTGGAAGCCATCAACACTCCTGCATCAGAATTTGGCGCAAGTACTTTTCAAGATAAAATATATTTTTCCTCTGGACGCAAATCTGGTACTTTTGGCGCAACAGGCACAAATTATACAGGTATTTATTCTGCAAGTATTGCTGGTGGTTTTGATAAACCTGCTAGTGCTGGTGAAGTTTTTGACCCTGCGCTTGTCGCTTCTGGCGTAAATGAAGCTGGTGCTACGTTCTCTCCTGACGGAAAAACAATGGTTTTTGCTCGTGGAAATCAGCAAGGAAAGAAAAAAGGACAAAAAAGTGTAAAACTTTATGTTTCTAACTACATCAACGACAAATGGTCAGAGCCTGTGATTATGCCAGGCATTAGTAGTGATGAAGATAGAGCATCTTATAGCAAAAATGAAGGTGGAAGACCAAAATCTGCAGCTTTTGATACTTCGCCAATGTTCTCACCTGATGGAAAAACATTGTATTTCTCTTCTGATAGAGAAACAGACGACAAAGGTGCTAAAAGCTATGGACGTACTGACTTGTACTCTGCAAAACAGAAAAAAGATGGTAATTGGGGCGAAGTTAAAAATCTTGGTAATGACATCAATACAGAAGGTGATGATATGTTCCCTTTCCTTGCTAATGATGGTCGTTTATTTTTTGCATCAGACGGACACCCTGGCATTGGCGGACTTGATATTTACGCAGCTACAAAAGATGGCAAAAAAATAAATGTTGTCAATATGGGTGTTCCTGTAAACTCTTCTATGGATGATTTTGCAATGGTTTTCACTACTGATTCTGTTGGTTATCTTTCTTCAAACCGTGAAAATGGCAAAGGAAATGATGATATTTATACTTTCCGTAACACAGAGCCAAGAGAGAAAAGAATTAATTATGCGGTTACTTTCAAAACTATTGGCGTTGGACTTGACAAAACAGAAAAGCCTTTGGGTGGTGCAGTTGTGAAAATGGTTGATGGTGATAAAGTTATCAAAGAATTTATTACTAAAAGCGGTGGTTATTCTGATACTATGAAAGTTACTTCTGAAGAGCAATTTGCATATCTTGCTGAAATAAAAGCCTCTGCCACAGAAAAATACCTTACAAAACGTGATAAATTCACTATGGAAGGCAGAAAAGTACCTACTGAAATGCTTAAAAAAGCTGTTACTGATACGGTTATCACTATTGAAGTAAGACTTGATGAGTACACCATTGGTAATACAAAATTTGAAGTAGAAGTACGTTATGACTTCAATAAAGCAGAAATTCTTCCAGAAGCAGCTTTGAAACTCAATGATATGGTGAATTTTATGAATGATAATCCAACGCTTAAAATTGAACTTGGTTCTCATACAGATTATAAAGGTGTGGACAAAGATAATAATAATTTGGCGCAAAGAAGAGCACAAGCTGCCGTAGATTACATTGTTTCTAAAGGTATTGCACGTGAGAGAATTACGCCACAAGGTTATGGAGAGAGAATACCAAAAACAGTGAGCAAAGAACTTGCAGCACTTTATCCTTATTTGAAAGAGGGTGATAAATTGACAGAAGTTTTCATCAATAAAATGAAAGATAAAGAGCGTATGAACATTTTGAATGGTTTAAACCGCCGTACAGAAGTGAAAATAACAGGTGCAACTGAATAATTTTTTAAATATTCTAGAAAAACAAAAACCATACTTTTGAAAAGTGTGGTTTTTTGTTATATTTGTGATAATTTCAATATTTTAAATCTACAATTATCAAAATAATCAATCTTTTCAAAATCATTTTTTCTAGGAATAAAACTAAAAATAAATCAACTATGGATGATATAACATCAAAAGAACTTCACGAGCGTCTTTCTAGTGGCGAAAAACTCAATATTATTGATGTCAGAGATGAGTGGGAATTTGAAGAAAAAAATATAGGTGCAACGCTTATACCTCTTGGCAGCCTTCCTGATAAACTTTCTGAAATAGAAAATTTCAAGGAGCAGGAGTTGATTATTCATTGTAAATCTGGCGCAAGAAGTGCCAGAGCAAAGCAATTCTTGGAAACGCAAGGTTACACAAAAGTCCGTAATCTTTTAGGGGGTATTTTAGGCTATTTGGAACAAGAAAAGGCAACCTAAGATTCTAGGATTACAAGATTTTAGGATTAAAAAAAATTAATGTAGGCATTTAATAAAATAAAATGCCTACATTTAAAACATAAAAAAAGCCTTACAAATAGACCAATGTGGTTTTGCAAGGCTTTTTTATTATTTTGTACCGGGAACGGGGGTCGAACCCGTACGAGATTTAACTCTCACAGGATTTTAAGTCCTGCGTGTCTACCAATTCCACCATCTCGGCAAAAACTACCAAAAATGGAAGTCATTTCTTATGAGAATTATAGGGACTTTAGTCATTTTTAATAAAATGAAAAGTATATTTTTTCTATTTATGTGAGCGAAAGACGGGGTTCGAACCCGCGACCTCGACCTTGGCAAGGTCGCGCTCTACCAGCTGAGCTACTTTCGCTTATTACTTTGGTGTAAGTTCAGTCTTTATTTTTTTACTTTTAGACATTTACCGTTTAAAGTGATGCAAAGGTAAGAACTTTTTTTGTACTTACAAATTTTATTTAGTTTTTTTTCTGTCTTTTTTGAAAAAAATACCTAACAAATTGAAAATCAAAGAGAAAAATTTGCTATTCTAATATGTTTTACCACTAAGAACACTAAGTAGGCACAAGATTACACTAAGAAATACAAAGTTAAATCTAAGCATGATTTTCTAAGTGTAATTTTTATAGTTTTTAGAATTTTTTATTTATAATCTCTTGAAGATGGGCTACTTCCGAATTTTCTTCTGCCCAATGATAATCACGGGTATAGACTTGTATGAGCTTTTGCGTTGCGCCAAAAGTCATACATTGTTCTAATTCTGTCAAAAATTGACTACAAGCAGAATGATTGCCCTCAAAAAGCGCACTGATTAGCCGTAAACGTGTATTTAAGTCAATGGCATTACGAATACTATCTATTTTTTCTATTCTGTTATTTTCAACTAAAATATCAGGTTTATCTTCTTTATTTTCTTGCTTACTCTCTTGCTTATCTTCTTGTTTTAGTTTATTTTCTCCAAAAAAACTATCTTGAATGACGTTTTGAGGAATATCATTTGTATTTTTTGCAAAAACATCTTCATTGGTAGTTCTAAGGTTTTCTCTAAGATTTTTTTCTGCAATAGTTTCCAAAATATTTGGTTGATTATCTGTAATGAATACTTGCAAATTGCAGGGATAAAAGTCGTTTAGTTGTGAAATATAAAGTTCTGTACTTGCTAATTGTTCACTTTTTTCTTCATATAAATCTTTAAACAAAGTAATTGCTTCAAAAAGCTCTATTTTACTATTTAAAGGTACTTTTTTAATTAAATCTTGTGCCAAATATTGGTGAATATTAATGTATTTAAAAGTTTCTTGTAGCTTCGTATGCGTGATAATTTGCCCTTTTAGTTGTTGTAATTCTTTCACAAAATAACTATATGGGTGCAAAATAAGAAGAAGTGTATCTGCAACAGCTTGCTTTAAAAGCGGTTTAAAGTCCTCCTTTTTAACTAAAATATGCTGTGAAAGTACATTGGCAAACTGTTTAGCTATATTTTCTACCTCTGGATTTTGATAATCAAAATAAGGACTACGAGCATTTTCTATAGTTTTTTGCCAATTATCAAATAACTGCTTGATAACCAGTAAATTTATTTGTTTAAAACTACAAAAACTCAAAATCTCTTTACCTGAAATACTGCTCTTATCTGAAAAATAACGAAATAAACTGTTTTCTGTACTCTCTTTGCTATAAATTTGTATAGCTGCTTGGTTAATAATCAGTTGCATTTTTAAGTAATTAGGTGTTTTTGGTTGTAAGTTAATACAAATTTTTATTTTTTGTTAAAATTACTAAAAAAAAGTTGTAAAACCTAAGTTTAGGTTAGCCTAAAATATTTATAAATAGAGAAGATTTTGACAAACAAAATACCAATATCTTAAAAAAGTATTATATTTGTGTAATAAAGATAGAAATCCATCATTTTACAGACTACGAATGCAACCATCTAATTTACTCAATATAGAATCCTTATCAGATGGTTGGTGCGACAAAGACGTAATAATACTTTACGCTTGTTTTCAGCTTCTAACGGATTGCATAGAAAAAGAAAATTTACTTACTGGACATGGTGATTGGAATCAAAATGATGAATACAAACAAGCATACAATGACATAGAAGAACTTTATAATTGGTGGCTGGAAAGGCAAAAACTATCAACTGCTGAAAAATTTAACGACCTTGACGAAAAACAATATTTAGAAGATAATGAGCAACTTATAAAACTTATTAAAATCAGAAAGTACCTTTGGACATAGTTATACATCAAATTTTTTCATAAAAATTATGTTACCTGCAAAAAATATAATTGTTGTTGTTGATGGGAAAACGTATGATGCACACGAAATTATGCGTAAAATCAAGGCAAAATATGGTGAAAACCCTATTATTTCTGAAGATGCTAAAAAGTTTAAAATCTATGCAGACAAAATAAAAAATTCTTAAACTCAATAAAAACAACTCTTTACATATTAATTTTTAGCTTTTTGGTAGCTAGTTTTTTGCCCAACCGTGATGCAAACGAGATGAGCAAAATTCCTATGCTTGTGCGCCATTTTGCAGAACATCAGCAACAAGACCCTCAAATAAGTGTTTTAGACTTTATTTCTTTGCATTTTCAAGACGAAAAACATCACGAAGAAGACCACGAAAAACATACCAAACTCCCTTTCCAACACGACTACAACGGCTCTGTAATGAATGTCGTTTGTACTTTCCCACTCAAATTTGAGCTAAAAAAACCTCTTTTTCTTCTTACTGAAACAGATATTGCGGTTTCTGAAGAAAACCTGTTTTTCACCTCCCCTTCTTTTGATATTTGGCAACCCCCAAAAATAATTCCTAATTGTTAATTAGCAATTCCTAATTGCTGATTAACAATTTTTATAATGGTTTAGGTATTCAATAATCTCTCTACTGTCCGCAAAACGCTTACAGTAAAGAAATTTTGAATTGCCAAACTATTTATAATTCCTAATTCACAATTTCTAATTCAAAATTCAAAAAAATGTTAGACAATATCATTGAGTTTTCTGTAAAGAATAAACTCATTATTGGTATCTGTACGCTTGCATTGGTGATTTGGGGCAGTTATTCTGTTACCCAATTGCCTATTGATGCTGTACCAGATATTACCAATAATCAAGTACAAGTTATTACTAGTAGTCCTTCACTTGCACCACAAGAGGTAGAACGTCTTATTACGTTCCCTGTGGAAATTGGAATGGCTAATATTCCCAATTTAGTGGAAATAAGGTCTATTTCTCGTTTTGGTTTGTCTGTTGTTACTATTGTTTTTACAGATGAAACAGACATTTATTGGGCAAGAAACCAAGTATCAGAACGTCTCCTACAAGCACGCACACAAATACCTAAAGGTGTGGGTGAGCCCTCACTTGCACCACTTACAAGCGGTTTGGGGGAGATTTACCAATATACTATTCAACCTAAAAAAGGCTATGAAAAACAGTTTTCTGAAAAATACGCCACCAAACAAGGTTTAGCAGACTTACGCACCATTCAGGATTGGATAGTGCGCAGGCAACTTCTAGGCACAAAAGGCGTTGCTGATATAAGCAGTTTTGGGGGTTATCTCAAACAATACGAAATTTCTCTAAATACGGACAAAACACGCAGTATGGGCATTTCTATTGATGAGATTTTTGTGGCTTTGGAAAAAAACAACCAAAATACAGGCGGTGCATACATAGAGAAAAGACCTAATGTATATTTTATTAGAACGGAAGGGCTTATCACAAGTTTGAAGGATATTGAGCAAATTGTTATCAAAAATACACCTAGCGGTATTCCTGTACTGATTTCTAATGTCGCAACGGTGCAGTTTGGAAGTGCAATTCGTTATGGTGCAATGACTAGAAATGACATAGGGGAAACCGTAGGCGCAATGGTTTTGATGCTCAAAGGTGAAAATTCTTCTGCCGTTATCAAAAATATCAAAGAAAAAATCACTCAAATACAAAAAACACTACCAGAAGGTTTGGAAATAGTGCCTTTTCTTGACCGTACAAAACTTGTAGATAAAGCAATAGGAACTGTTTTGACAAATTTGTTGGAAGGAGCTTTGATTGTAATTTTTGTGTTGGTGTTGTTTTTGGGAAATTTGCGTGCTGGGCTTGTGGTGGCATCTGTGATACCTTTGGCTATGTTTTTTGCTATTTCTCTGATGAATTTTTTTGGTGTTTCTGGCAATTTGATGTCGCTTGGTGCTATTGATTTTGGGCTAATTGTTGATGGTGCCGTAATTATTGTTGAGGCTACTTTGCATCATATTCTGCTCCAAAAATATCCTCAAAACCTCACACAAGAAGATATGGATAAAGAAGTATTAGTTTCTGCAAAAAAAATACGTAATTCTGCGGCTTTTGGTGAGATTATCATTTTGATTGTTTACTTGCCTTTGCTTGCGCTGACTGGTGTGGAAGGCAAAATGTTCCGTCCTATGGCGCAAACCGTTGTTTTTGCTATTTTGGGAGCGTTTGTGCTGTCGCTTACGTATGTGCCTATGATGTCTGCGCTATGTTTGAGCAAGAAAAAACTCACACAACCACATTCACAACCACCCCTAACCCCTCCTTCAAAGGAGGGG
>JAYVHJ010000364.1:0-2893 GCA_043771315.1 Raineyaceae bacterium | reverse complement strand
GTCGTATTTAGAAGAAATTTCCATTTGTTTTTATTGCTTATGTTTAGAGATGCCAAAACTACAAAAAAATAATGAAAATAAAAATAAATTAGCCTTTACGCAAATCCTCGTATAAATTCCATAAATCCTTATTTTTTTTACGAAATTTCTTTTCTACAATGCCGTTTTTAGCTATCATACTATCCACATAAAGGCAAAGAAAATCTAAAAAAGATAACTCTTGCGCTTTCTTTTGCCAGTATTTATGTAAATGTGCCTCTATCCAATCAGAAAACACAAAAGAATTATAACATTTTTGCATCTCGTTTTAAAATTTATCTTATATTTACCCAAAAATAATACTTATATCTCTCTAATCCTATATAATTATGCTAGATTTCTTTAAAGATTTTGATTTTACTATACTTGACTCTCCAGATTTTAAGGAAGATAGCGTTAGAGAAGTAATTATTTTGCCTATTATTCAACATTTGGGCTATATCCAAAACCAAATAGTACGTAGCAAAGCACTTGCACACCCTTTTTTGAAGATTGGGAGCAAAAAAAGAGCTATCAACCTTGTACCTGATTACCTTTTTAAAATAGAAGATAATTTTGCGTGGGTGCTTGATGCTAAAGCTCCTAATGAAGATATTATGCAAGGTGGCAACGTAGAGCAAGTGTATTCTTATGCCATTCACCCAGAAATAAGAACTAAGTTTTTTGCCCTTTGCAATGGTAGAGAGTTTATTTTATTTAGGCAAGATGAAGCACAACCACTGCTTTTCTTTCAAATAAAAGATATTGCACAACACTACGACCAACTAGAACGCTATCTTTCTCCTAATTCTTTTCAGTCGGGGAAAGCCTTTGCTTATACAACGCCTACTACAACTACAAAAACAGCCCAAACTAATAAGGCTACAGACTTTGATTACCTTGCTAGACCTCTTTTAGAAGAGATAGCCGTAAAAAAACAAGCTGCTAAAAGACATTTTGGCGTTCACGGCTATTTTACTAAGCAAACTTGGAACGTAGTACAAGAGTATATCCGTAATTTTTCACAAGTGGGAGATTTGGTGCTTGACCCCTTTGGTGGCTCTGGTGTTACTGCCGTAGAAGCACTAATGATAGGTAGAAAAGCTATTCATATTGACCTAAATCCAATGTCTGTTTTTATGGTAGATGGTTTGCTTGCACCTGTGAAGGTATCAGAGCTAATGGCTAGTTTTGAAAATATCAAACTTGCGTATCAACAATCTACATTACCACAATTTGATACCCTTACTTTAAAAGAACAAAACTACTTTTTAGATAAATATCCTTATCCTACTAACTTGCCAGTTGATAAAGTATCTCAACAAAAACGTAATAATGAAGTGGCTGAATATGTTGATGAACTTTTTACTAAAAAACAATTGGCACAACTAGCGTTTTTAAAGCATCTTATCAAGCAAGAAAAAAACAAAAATATACAAAAATCTCTGTTATTGGCTTTTTCAAGTACTGTTACTAAGGTGAATAAGACTTATCATAGTTCTAGTTCAAGAGATGAAAATGCTGGAAACTCTTCAGCCTTTCAATACTATAAGTATAGATTTGCAGAGAGTACAACAGATTTAGATTTGATGAAAACATTTGAGATTAAGTACAAAAAAATCATCAATGCAAAAAAAGAAATAGAGTTTAATATCAATGAAACTACTATAAAGAACGTTCAAATCTTAAAAGGAACGGCAACAGATTTGAATTTTATTAAGAAGGAAAGCATTGATTATATCTACACAGACCCTCCGTATGGAAAAAAAATATTTTATCTTGATTTGTCCGTAATGTGGAATGCTTGGTTAGATTTAAAAGTAACTGAAACAGATTTTCAAGACGAAGCAATTGAAGGTGGAAGATTAAAGAAAGATAAAGATTCTTACAATATTTTAATTAGTAAAAGCATTGAAGAGATGTATAGAGTTTTGAAGTTTGATAGGTGGATGTCGTTTGTATTTGCACACAAAGACCCAGAGTTTTGGCATTTAATTATAGAAACAGCAGAAAAATGTGGCTTTGAATATGCAGGCGCAGTACCACAAAAAAATGGTCAAACAAGTTATCATAAAAGAAAAACTCCTTTTTCTACTCTTTCTGGTCAGTTGATAATCAATTTTAAAAAAGTTCGTCAGCCTAAAACTATTATGAAGGCAGCCTTAGGAATGGAAATAGGCGAAATAATGATGCAAACAGTAGAGGGTATCATAGCTAAAAACAACGGTGCAAACCTAGAACAAATCAATGACGAACTTATTATAAAAGGTTTGGAGTTGGGCTTTTTGGATTTGTTGCAAAAGGAATACAAAGACCTTACGCCATACCTGCTAGATACGTTTGATTATGATGAAAAAACGGAATTGTTTAGCATTCGTAAGAATAAGAAGTTTCAAACTCACGTAGACTTAAATCTTAGAGTGCGTTATTATCTTATTTCTTATCTTAGACGCAAAGCAACAGAAAAAAAAGAAGCACATTTTGACGAAATAATCTTACATATCATTCCGTTGTTAAAAAATGGTATTACACCAGAGGCACAAACAGTACTCAATGTATTAGAAGACATTGGAGAACGTGTAGGAGAAGACAGTTGGAAATTAAAAACAGAAGGACAAAGTAAAATATTTGAGTAAAAAGCAATCAAAACTTGATTTTGCTTTATTAAAACTTAGTTTTGTTGTATCAAAACTTGATTTTGCTTTATCAAAACTTAGTTTTGTTTTATCAAAACTTAGTTTAGCTTTATCAAAACTTAGTTTTGTTGTATTAAAACTTAGTTTCATTGTATCAAAACTTGATTTTATGTTATCAAAATAAATAATTTACTAAACAAAACAAAAAAACAATGGCTAGAAAAAAGAAAACCAGCAAA
>JAYVHJ010000363.1:0-12726 GCA_043771315.1 Raineyaceae bacterium | reverse complement strand
AATTACGGATTTTTAGACGTAATAATCTGGTTGTCAATATTTTGTATTTAACTCAAAATTCACAACTCACAACTCACAATTAAAAAAAATGCTTTATTATTTATTCAGTTATTTAGACCGTGAATTTAATTTTCCTGGTGCTGGTTTGTTTCAATATATTTCGTTTAGAGCGGGTATAGCTACTTTGTTGTCGCTGGTGATAGGAATGGTTTATGGCAAAAAATTTATCAATTTTCTCCAAAACATACAAGTTGGAGAAGAAATAAGAGAACTAGGACTAGCAGGACAAACCAACAAAAAAGGCACACCTACAATGGGGGGCGTGATTATCATTGCATCAATTTTAGTGCCTGTACTTTTATTTGCACGACTTGACAATATTTATATTATCTTACTGATTGTTACGCTTTTAGGGCTTGGATTTATAGGTTTTTTAGATGATTATCTAAAACTTGCTAAGAAAAATAAAGACGGACTTTCAGGCAAATTTAAGATTATTGGGCAAATTGGCGTGGGGCTTGTCGTGGGCGTAACGCTATATTTCAACGAAAATGTTGTGGTGCAAACTCGTATTCCAGAAAATCAAAAAGAGAAAATAAATAACATTCAAAATATTGTAAAAGTAGAACATATTAAACCTAAAAATGTTGCTCCTAATGCTCTTTCTCTTGATAGAATGAGCGAGAAACCACATTATAACGTTAGCTACAAATCTACCAAAACAACTATTCCATTTTTCAAAAACAACGAATTTGATTACAAATTCCTTAATTTTTTTAATTTTGATTGGCTAAATGCTGCTATTTATATTCTGGTCGTGATTTTTATTGTTACAGCGGTTTCAAATGGTGCAAATATTACTGATGGCATTGACGGACTTGCGGCTGGTACATCTGCTATTATAGGCATCACGTTGGCTATTTTGGCATATTTATCTGGGAATGTGGTATTTTCACAATACCTCAATATTATGTACATTCCTAATTTAGGTGAAGTCGTAATTTTTGCAACTGCCTTTGCGGGTGCTTGTGGCGGGTTTTTGTGGTACAATGCTTATCCTGCGCAGGTTTTTATGGGAGATACAGGGAGTTTGTCTTTGGGAGGCGTGATTGCGGTGCTTGCACTATGTGTACGCAAAGAGCTAATGATACCCGTTTTGTGTGGGATTTTTTTGATAGAAAACCTATCTGTTATCTTGCAAGTGAGTTATTTTAAATATCAAAAGAAAAAAAGAGGTTTGGAATATGCGCAACAAAACCGCCTTTTTAAGATGTCGCCCCTACATCATCACTACCAAAAAACAGGCTACCACGAGGCAAAAATAGTAATTAGGTTTTGGATTGTAGGTATTTTGTTGGCTATTTTATGTCTAGTAACACTTAAAGTGAGATAGAATATATTTTATTTTGCAACTCAAAAATATTACGGAGTAGCCTATTAAATTTACGGAATGATTTTAGCGAAATTTTGGAATAATTATTGTTCTATTCCTAAAAAAACTACCTTTGTACTAAATAATATGAGCTACTACAAATATATACTGAAATTTGATGATGAAAATCACACATTCAGCGCAGAAAATGGGCTTCCATTGGAAGATTTTTTGCGTATTACTAATGCTTTGCAAAAAAGTATCAAAGGCAATTTTGTTTTAAGTAGTATTATTTCTGCTTCTTATGGCATAGAATTTACTACAGAAAATCCGCTTGAATTAGTAGGAATGGAGGAAATACATAATAAAATTAGTGAAAAAAACATTAGTGGATTTAATAAAAATCAACAAAACTATGTCAAAGAATTAAATGCTTATTTAGATAAACGTCCAGATGTATCTGTATTTGGTCAAAATCCTGCTAAACAAGAAACGCCTAAGCTAATTACTCGGGTAGAAATCAAGAAAACTGTTGATTTCTATTACGAAACAGGCTCTTTGAGTGGGATTATTACATCTATTGGCGGAAAAGATATAGATAAAAAATCTACTATTTTTATTAGTAAAAATGATTATGAAATAGAAGTAAGCAACGCACAAGAAAAAGTGCTTTTACCTTATTTCAAAAAAGAAAAGCTCCGTTTTTATGTCAAGAAAAAAGTAGATTTTAATACAATGGAAGTGAAAAGTGCTGTTTTAGAAAGTTTTGAGGTAATGTCAAGTGAAAGTTTCTTAAAAAGTCTAAAAGAATTTAAAGAAAAATATAGTGCTGAATTAAGCGAGATACAAGATTATGAAGAAGAATTTGATAAAAATTAGTAACCAAAATGATTAAATGATACAAATAAAAGCAATTAAAGATTGGAAATATGTATTTTTGGATACTTCTGTTATTATTGATTATCTGTGTGATGCTACAAAATACGCTAAAAATCCACCTCAACAAAATAGGATAGAGAAAGTACAGAAATTATTTGATAAAATTTTATTTGAAATAAAAGATTTAACTTTCTGTATCTCTGCTATCACTCTTGCAGAACTAAACAGAGGTAGACTTGAAGATAATATAATTGTAGAAATGATAGGCTTATTTGGTAGCGTAGAATTTATAGATTTTAATGCTTCTACTGCAATTCTTTTACAAAAAGATGTAACAAAATATTTGGGTGAAGGACAAAAAAATCAGTTTATGGCAGAATTAGCAAAAACACTCAAAGAAAATAGTATAATGTCGGCTCGTCAATGGCTTTTAGATGACCTCAAAATTGTTGCTTGTGCCAAAATAAGACATAATCTAGGACAACTAGACGTTATTCTTACTTCTGATACTAAAACATTCGTTCCTTTCGCTCAAAAATTCCAGTTGCCTTGCTTAACTAGTCTAGATATTCCATTAGATATGTTTGGTAATATTGATACAAATACAAAAATTACCATACAATAAACATTATGGAAAAAATCTTATCAAAACAGCTAGGAAAGCACTTTAAAGGTGATATTATTATTTGGAGCATTGTCTTAGGGCTTAGTATTTTGAGTATTTTGGTCGTATATAGTGCCACTCAAACCATTGCTTACAAGCAAATGGAAGGTGATGCAAGTGTGTATCTTTTTCGTCACGCAAGGCTGGTAGTTTTGGCACTCGTGGTGATGTGGATAGCGCACCGCATAGATTACCGCTATTATGCCCGTGTATCAATGATTGCTTTGTATATTTCTGTCCCTTTACTTATTTATGCTATGTTTTTTGGTGTGAGGATAAATGAAGCCTCACGTTGGATAACAATACCATTTATCAACCAAACTTTTCAGCCTTCAGATTTGGCAAAACTTGCCCTCATTACGCACCTTGCCACTATGCTTTCTCGCAAACAGCAAGACATTGAAAACATACAACAAACTATACTTCCTATGCTTGGCTGGGTGAGTGTTATTTGTGCGTTGATAGGTTATAGCAATTTTTCTAATGCTATGATGTTGTTTTTTACCTGTATGCTCGTGATGTTTATTGGGCGTGTGCCTGTGAGGTATTTTATGATATTGGTGCTTGTAGGCACTATTTCTATTGGAGCTGCGCTTACTTTTGGGCAACGTGGCAGAACTGCAATGAACCGTATAGAAGCCTTTTTAAATGCTGATAAACAAGGTTTTCAGATGGAACAATCTTATGTAGCTATTGCAGGAGGTGGCATTACAGGCAAAGGACCTGGACAAAGTGACCAACGGAACTACCTCCCCTACCCTTTTTCAGACTTTATTTATGCTATTGTAGTAGAAGAATATGGTATGATTGGAGCAGCAGCAGTGCTTTTTATGTATTTGGCACTTTTATATCGTGGAATGATTATTATGGCACGAAGTAACAGGGCTTTTGGCGGAATTTTGAGCGCAGGACTTGCTTTTAGCCTTGTAGTACAAGCTATGACGCATATGTGCGTAACTGTTGGGCTTGTGCCTACAACAGGTTTGCCTTTACCTCTTTTGAGTATGGGCGGAACTTCTTTGCTTTTTACAGGGATTTCTTTGGGTGTTATTTTGAGTATTAGCAGAGGAGATATTATAGAGGAATAAGTGAGGTGTGAGGTGTGAAATAAAATACAAAGTACAATGTATTTCACCTCACACTTCACGCTAGTTGTATGCCAATGATAACCATATCATCAGTTTGTTCTAGTGTGGGTTGGTCTATTTGTTTCATCCAATTATCCATTACTTGCTTAATAATTTTTTCTTGTTTTTTGATAGGTGTTTCTTGTAATGAAATGAGCAATTCTTGAAATTTCTTTTTCATAAATTTCTTATTTTTTTCTCCTCCAAACTGGTCTTGATAGCCGTCAGAAGCAAGATAAAGCACTGTTGGTACATCTATACTGATAGTTTGTATTCTGTATTCTCTTTCATCTGGGAAAACTGTAGCCACGCCACCCACAGGATATAAATCTCCGCCAAAAGTCTGTAAAATATTGTCTTGCACCACATAAAATGCAGTTCTTGCACTAGCAAAATCTACTGTTTTTTTGTTATTATCAATTTTGCAAAGTACAATATCCATTCCGTCTCCATTGTGATTTGTTACTTGGCTAAGTGCTTGCACAATTTCTTTATGTGTATGAGAAAGGATTTCATTTACTTCTTTGATACCATTTTCTACCACTATTTTGCTAAGTGCAGCCTTACAAACCATAGTAAGAAGCGCACCAGGCGCACCGTGTCCAGTACAGTCAGCAACGGCAAGGTAAGTAATATTATCATTTTGATTATGATATTTCCAATAAAAATCCCCTCCTAAAAGTTCTCTTGGCTGATAAAAGACGAAACTATTAGGAAATCTCTTGAAAAAATCAACATTAGCAGGCAAAATAGAGCGTTGTATGCGTTGTGCATACGTAAGGCTTTCCAAGTTTTCTCTGTTTTTTCGTTCTATTTCAATGTTTTTATAGCCTAATTCATTGTTGATAGTTTCAATTTCTTCTTTCTGATTTTGGAGTTGCTTATTGCTTATCTGCGTTTTTTGGTTGTTTTTATACGAAATAAAAGTGATTGTTCCCGCACTTATCAATATAATAATTACAATAAGCCCTACCACAATTCTAACAAAATCCTCATTTTCTTGTCTAGCTTTTTGTGCTATTCTCTCCAATTCTTTCTCCCGCATATTTTCTAAATTACTCACTTTGCGAGTGTCATCTTCATTCATCAAAGAATCTTTTGCAGCAATAAAAATAGACTGATATTTATAGGCATTTTTGTAATCTTTTTCTTCTACATAAATTTGCGTAAGTATCTCACAGGCATCACGCACATATATAAGGTCGCCAAGCCCTTGCGCCATCAAAAGCCCTTCATTTGCTTTTTCTAGTGCTGATATGTTATTATTTTGTTTTTTCAACACTTGTGCTTTGCCAATAATATTACCAATTAAGCCACGTTTTGACTTAGCTACATTCAAAAATTTATCACTTTGCTCGTAGTTTTCTAATGCTTTTGGATAGTTTTCCTGCAAACTATAAATATCTGCAAGCACTTGGTATGAAGTAGCAATACCTCTATTATCTTTAAGTATTTGCCTTAATTTAAGGCTTTTATAACATTCTTCCAACGCCAAATCATACCTATTGGTTTCTTTATAAAATCTCGCCAAATTGATAAAAACGTAAGCTAATATCTTCTTATCATTTTTGGTTTCTGCTATTATTTTTGCTTCCTTAAAATTCTGTTCAGTTTTGATATAATTTTTTTGCGCCTGATAAATTCTTCCAATATCAATATGGGCGTATGCTTCTGTTTCAGCATCTTTTCTGCGTTTTGCCATATCAACAGCCTGCAAAAAATACTGCATTGCTTTTGGGTAATTTCCAATATTCTTGTAATTAATGCCCGTATGGCTAAGTCCCTTGTTTACAGCGTATTCGTTGCCTACTTTTTGCCCTATTTCTATGGCTCTCTCGCCATATTCAATGCCTTTTATGGGTTCTGTATCTCTAAACTCAAAACTCATTTGAGCATAAATATCTGCTCTCTGACTCTCAGAAACATCTTTATCTCTAAGAACAGAAAACAAACTATCTCGTTCTTTTTGTTGCGCAAAAAGTACAAAAGAGTTAAGAAAAAACAATAACAAAAATAAAAATTTCATAATGAATTTGTAGTAATGCAAACTTACTTATTTTATTTGAAATAAACCAAAAGCATACAAGATTATGAGTGTTTTTTAGGTGAATGAAGACAAAAACTCGCTCAATAAGTGCAATTACGAATTATCAATTACGGATTTTTCAATGACTTTTTATTTTAATCCAAAATAAAAAGTCTTATCTTTCGTTGTTATTGCTCATTCTCACCTAAAATCCTATTTTTAACCTTATTATTATGAAAAATCTATCCCCAGAATTATTACAGAAATACGCAGAAATTATATTAGCAGCACAATCAAAAGGCTATGCCATCAATGAAGAAAATCTAAGAAAAATAGCCAAAGAAACAGGAAAAGAAAGCATTTTGAGGGAAATTGAAGAACAATTACGCACAAAAACAGACCTAAAAGAAACTAAAAATGAATATAAAAGTGCTTTTTTACAGAAAACAAAAAAAACTGAAAAAATAGCTTTAACAAGTGCTAGTGCCATAACTACTAAGATTTTTGTAGGAGTTGGCGCACTTCTAGCTTTTATTTTTGCTTGTGTTTGGTATTTTAGCGCAATAGTGAGCGTTCCCAAAAGGCATAGTATTGTTTTTTATGATGCTTTCACAACTGCGCAAGGCTCTAATATGTGGCTTATTTATGCTGATTATAGTGAAAATACTGTTATCAACCTTATTGATGGACAAAATAAAAAACTTCTCAAAGAAATTAAAAGCAATATCAGCAATCCAAAAGCATACGTAATAGACAACAAAATTTATCTTTTTGATGAAAAAAGTCGTTTTGAGGCACGAGGTAGCCATACAGGAGATATTATTTTAAACGAAGGAATACTTGAAAAACAATTTCCACAACTCAATAGCGGTATTGGTACCGCAAAGTATAACTCTGGTTGGTTAGATATTGTTACAAAACGAGGAGAATTATATTCTTATCACCTTAAAACCAGCAAGTTATGTAATAAAACTGAAAAGGAAAATCTCACAGAAAAAAACGACAAACAAGCATTTACTAAGTTTAGTTGGGGAATTAGTCAAAATTCTACAGAAATAAAAGCCTTGATGCTAACATCAAAAAATACTAATATTTACACAGAAAACGAATATACACAAAAAAATACACATACAATAGACCAATCAAATTGGGAAAAAATAAAAAGAAACGAAAAAACCTATAACAATGAAAAGCTCATTTTTAGCCCAGAAAAAACGTTTTTGGGTGGAGAAATCATTTATGGAGATTCCTTGCATTGTGTGATAAGGCATCAAACTGAAATAGGTGATAATGCAAAGCCTATTTTTAGTTGTATTGGTGTAAAAGAAAAGAAAATTTTGTGGGAAATACAAAATATTAATCCAAAGCAGTCGTTTTTATTAGCTTATCTAAATAAAAATTTCACAGGTTTATTGAAATGTAGCCGTTACAACAACCTGCTCAATATTACTAGCCAATGTCAAATTGAAGGAGAAGGCAAAAAAGGGCGTTTTTATCCAGTTTCTTGCCAAATTGATATACAAACTGGTAAAGTCTTGTGGGAATGTGCGCCAACTTATTAAGTACGAATTTAGAGGTACGAAGTACGGGATAAATACTTCACACCTCACATATCACACATCATACATCAAAGCTATTCTTCTTTGGATTTTTTTTACTAAAATTCTGGGTGATAAAACCTTCATTACTTCACCAAAACCAAGTATTTCTCTTTCTAATTCAAAATTTAGAATTACTTTTATACCAATAATTGTACAATTTTCATCTCGTTTTAAAATCTCCTGCGAGTGATGTAAAGGCTTTGTAAGCACATAAGGCGCATTTGCGTTGTTAATTTGCAGGATAACAGTATGTGGTTTTTCGTTTTCTGTCTTACTTACGCCTATTGTGTCATCATAATACGTATCAAAATTGATGCTTGGATGCGTCTCAAATAGCTCATTTTCAACTTCTTCAAATCTTAAAATACGGTCTAATGCAAACGTCAAGATGCTTTTTTGTCCTTTGCGTTTGACAATAATAAACCAACGGTTGCGGTATTCTTTGAGAAGATACGGAAAGTAAATATTAGTTTGTGGTTCTTTTGCCGTAAAAGACTGGTATTCAATAAGTAATGGTTTTTGATGCAAAATAGCCTGATACAAAGGATTTATCATTTCAATTCCTCGTAATTGTTTATTTCCTTCAAATTGAATGTAATTTTTACTTTGTTTTGAAGATTTTTTAATGCTATTTTCCAATTTTACAACCACTTCGTTCATCTCTTCAAAATAACTAAAACTACCAAATTGCTTTAAAATACTAACTGCCTCTTTCAGTTTTTCCACATCATTTGGGTTGATAGGCGCATTATTGATACTAAATTTGGCATCTTCATACGTGTAATACTTGCGCCCAGTTACGATAATAGGTGCGTTGTAGCCTAGTTTGTCGCTGCGCATCAGTTGTAAATCTGCTTGTATGGTACGTTTGCTGACGTTTTCTATTCCCTCAAATTCATAAAGGGCAGCATTTACTTTTTCTATTAGACTATCCAAAGTCCACTTTTTTTGTCTATTTTGCAGACATTCATCAATAGTTTTGTAACGAATAAGGGCAAGTTTATTAAAAGACATCTTTTTGAGGTGTGAAGTTTGAGGTATGAAGTAAATACAAATCTAATAAAACACAAAAAACTACGCAAATAATTTGCGTAGTTTTTATATTTCTATGTTTTATATGTGGTAAAAAACTATCTTCCTAATTTATTTCTCACCCAACCAGTTAGTACCAAAACTTCTACACCAATGTAATTTTGATGTTTATTTATGTTAGAAACAAGGGCAAATTCTGCCCCAAATGCTCTAGCAAACGGCATTTCTATCTTTGCACGCATAGAAAGCCCAAGAGAATTATCTACTATTTTTTTATGAACAATGTCTTTTCCTATACCAAGCCAAGTACCAGCATAATTATCATCTCTAAAAGCTGTTCTAAGATGTATTAAAGAAGGTCCTATTTCAATACTAAACCTCACATGTGCTTGAGATTGAATAGTAAACTTTTTTAGAACTCTTAAAGAATAGGATTGCAGTCTGTCTGACGGTGTAGGCTGATTCCATAAAACTCCACGACTAGACAGCCCAACTCGTGAACTTGCATCAATATTATACTGCCCAAAACTTACGCTTGCACCCCAACCACTTGGTAATGCACCTGTTAGAGAAATACCATATAAAGTTTGATTAGCAGAAGAAAACCCACCACCTATGCCTACGCTTAGGCTCGTCATTGAAGATTTATCTCCTAAAACATCTTCTATTGATACTATTTCGCTTTTTTGTGCATAAATATTATTGCTAAACAAACACAGCAATAATAACAAAAATACTTTTGATTTTTTCATTAAAATTTAATTTGTTACTATTTTTTACTTAATTCTAGTTCTCAATTTTCCACAAAGATAGTGCAAAAGTTTTATCCTAGAAAATATTTCAGTAAAAATATTACCTTACACACCAATTATGCTAATTTCGTGTGCTTCTGTAAGGTTTGGAAACTCCAAACGCTCAAACATATTCATCACTTTATTAGTGGGTACTTGCGCCATTTCTTGACGTTGATAGTTGTCTGCAAGGATTTTATTGATGTTTTTGTGCAAATAAATAATATGAATTTTGGGCTTGTAAGGCAACCAAATTCCCACCAAAGTAGCCCTGATTTGTACCGTAAGGTTTGTAGCATTCCAAATAAAAGATTGTTTTTTGCGACAAAATTCCTTACTTCTTTCCCTACTTATTTGAATTATTTTACCTTGATTATCCGTAGGAGATATTTTAAATTCTTCTCTCAAAGCGTCCAGATGCACACTAGGCAAATCTTTCAGATGTTTTGGTGCAGTTTTCAGATAAGAATCTTTACCAGCAGCAGGCAACCCACACAACATATAAATGTCCAAATTATAATCCTCATACAAATTGGTATCAGGATAACTGTCATCTTGATTAAAATAATAAAACCTATCATAATCAGATGCAAATGCTTTTTTTTCTCCAAAAATGTTGTTTTCTATACAAAATTCTTTGTAGGTTTCTAGCTGATAAAGCATTTCCTCGTGGTCATCACAGATGCGCCCCAACAAATCAGCCTTTGCAAAAATATACAACCATTTATTATTGGTAAGCAAACTCATCTTTATTACGTCTTTGAGCGGGTTTTGCTTATCAAAAATACGGAACGGGAAACCGTGAAAAAATACCATATAATACACTTTTTCAATGAAATCAAAGGCATAATTTTCTTTATCCAAAATCTGACGAACAAGGTTTGCACCTTTCCTTGCGTGGCGTGGGTGCGATATACGTAGCTTTGTGTCGTCTAGATATTCTGTTGTTTCTGGCTTACAAATATCGTGGAAAATAGCTGTATAAGTTAAGATTTTCTGTTCATACTCACTCAAAAGCAAGTATTCTGGCAAATTTTGCAATTCATTCAACACCATTTCTGTATGTGTATAAACATCTCCTTCCTTGTGATGCACGCTATCCTGCATAGTTTGCGCCATACGCTCAAAACGCTCTTTATACTGTTTGACAATGTCAAAATCAGTTAGTTTTTTATGTGTTTTTTCCATATTTTTAGATTTTTAAAAAACATACTATTACGCAGGGTATAAAACCCTGCGCTACTGATTATTAGTAATAAGTGTATTTAGCCAATAATAGTAAAATGTTTTAATTTTTTGCAATAGCAAATAAAATATTGATTATCAAATAGTTAAATTATTTATCAGTAGCGTAGGGTTTTATACCCTACGTGATTTAGGAATGAAACAAATTCACGCCTTCTGCAAGTCTGTTAGGAATTATTGGGCGGTCTAGCCAATGTGTTTCTGAATCCATTATGCTACTCAAAAAATCAGCCCGCACAAACTTAAACCTATCTTCCACAATATTCGTGTTTTCTTGTTTAATATATAAACCTTCCATCAAATTGCTTGCGTTGGTTTCTTTTCTGACAATTTCATAGTTGAGTTTTAGCTTATTGCAATCCTCTTCTAAGCACTTTTGATGCTCATTATTGATAAAAAAAGACTGTGTAATGTAGGCATACAACTGTTCTTTTTTCTGTAATATTCCCTCAAAAAGTACCTTAACAGACTTCACAAACGGCATAAAAAACAGTAATTCTCTGCGTTTTTCTGTGCTTAAAAATACATCATTTTCTTTGTCATAAATATCAAATTCTAAGAAATAATGCTCCAAATGTGTATAATAAACGGTATGTTTGGCAAACATCCATTCACCATAAATAATGTATTTGTTTGTGATGACCTCATACATTTGTGGAGCGAAAGTATTTGCCCAAGTTTTGAACAAATCAAAGTGTTTTTCACGAAAACCTCCCTCCAAATAATGCCCACGACTCTGCAAAAGCAACTTTCCGTTGTCATCAAAACTGATGCCTGCATTTGCACCATCCATTTTTTCTTCCACCACCAAAAATTTGCCCTTGATGTCTTCAAAAGGGACATTTTTGAGGTCGTGGTCACCATATTGCAATTTAGAACCCTCAATATGGCGTGTACGAGGGTATTTTTTTATAGTTATCATTGAGATTATTGTTTATCTATTTTTCCCACGTTCCACATGGGGTTATGATTTTTTAAACCCTTTCAGAGTTTTAAATACAAATATCAAACGCACAAAGTCATTTAACACAGAAATAATTGTATTTCTATGTTTTCTGTGTACCTATGTGGTTAAAAAAGAATATGGAAATTTAGTAGAATGCTGAAAAGCAGTATTCTACGCAAAAGAAGGGAAAATATCTATTAGAAGACGAACATAAGTAACTGCGTTAGGATAAGCAGATGGAACTTGGACTATTTTCATTTGAATACGGCTCAAATTAAAAAAGTAACCAAAAAATACAAAAAATAATTATTTATTTCATTAAAATAAATAAGTCCGTTTATCAAGATTTGATAAACGGACTTATTTGATTTGAATTGTAAGCTATTATTTTAGTTTTTCAACTTTGTTCCCAGAGTAGAAAACTTTAAGTGCTTGTGCTTCACGCAATTGCATTTTTACATCTGTAACAATACCAAGTTTCACTTCGTCATCTATTTTGAGCGTAACTGTGATATCTGATGTTTTTGCTTCAGAACGTTTAGTTTCTACCGTTTGTATGATGTTTTTGATAGGTACAAACGCATCATTTACTTGAATACGAGAGTCAGAACCATCTTGCACACGTGCAGGCTTACCAATATACATAGTCATTGTTTGGGTTTTCACGTCCAAATCCTGTAATTGGGTTGCTTTTGGCAAATCATTATCTACTTTTACGTCTTCTTCTTTTAGTTTTGTAGAAACCATAAAGAAAAACAAAAGCATAAAGATAATATCTGGCAACGCTGAAGTAGAAATTTCAGGTTTTTTCTTAGCTTTTTTCTTAAATACTGCCATAATAAATGTCGTTTTTTAAATGTTGGTTACTTTTTTTCTGCTTCTGTTGGATCTGCTTCAGAGATAACCACAGGAAACAAAAACACAATATTATTATAGAGTTTTTTTGTATTTTCAGAAACATCAGCATCTTTGAAGTTAAGTACTTGTTCTTCTGTCCATTTAAGTTCTCTTGCACGCACAGCACAGTAACCTGCTTTCACTTG
>JAYVHJ010000362.1:0-2892 GCA_043771315.1 Raineyaceae bacterium | reverse complement strand
AAAAAAATATTATTTTCCTAACCAAAATATTGTTTTGCGTTAATGATATGATAAAAAATGCTAGTATTGGATAAGCAAACAACACAAATAGTATAAAAGACACATTTTCCATCAGAATTTTGGTAAAATGAAGTAAATTTCTATTAGACAAAGATAGAGAAATAAACTAAAAATGAATATAAAAAATTATCTATTGCACCACTTCAAAAAAAAATCTATATTTGCAATAATAAAATGTTTTTAACAATGTTTTGACAATATTTTTAACAAAAAATTCAACAAAAACTAATGGAACAAACTCAAAAAAGCCCTGCAATGCGTCATATACGCAAGGTTGCGGTACTTGGCTCAGGAATTATGGGCAGCCGCATTGCTTGCCATTTTGCTAATGTGGGTGTAGAAGTCTTACTTTTGGATATTATCCCTCGTGAGCTAAACGACCTTGAAAAAGCTAAAAATCTTACACTAGAACACCCTGCCGTAAGAAACCGCATTGTCAATGAAGCATTTGCAAATACACTCAAAAATAAACCTGCATCTCTTTATTCTGATAAATCTGCTGATAAAATCACGTTAGGCAATTTTGATGATAATATGAAAGATATTGCGTCTGCTGATTGGGTAATTGAGGTTGTGGTGGAAAGATTAGACATCAAAAAACAAGTTTTTGAGAAAGTGGAGCAATTCCGCAAAAAAGGTTCTCTTATCACTTCAAATACATCAGGTATTCCTATTCATTTGATGACAGAAGGACGTAGCGAGGATTTTGTACAAAATTTCTGTGGTACGCACTTTTTTAACCCTCCTCGTTACCTAAAACTCCTTGAAATTATCCCAACGCCACAAACTAGTCCAGAAGTTGTGGACTTTTTGATGCATTACGGAGATTTATATTTAGGCAAAACTATGGTTTTGTGTAAAGATACGCCTGCTTTTATTGCCAATAGAGTTGGAGTTTATGCCATTATGGACGCTTTGCACGCAGTTGAAGGTATGGGGCTGAAAGTTGAAGAAATTGATAAATTGACTGGTCCTATTATTGGGCGTGCAAAATCTGCTACTTTCCGCACTTTGGACGTAGTTGGTTTGGATACAGTTATTCACGTAGCTAACGGAATTACGCAGTCTTGCGCTCACGACGAGAGTTTGGAAGCCTTCAAAATGCCTAAAATTGTTAGCGCATTAGCAGAGAAAAAATGGCTTGGAGATAAAACAGGACAAGGTTTTTATAAAATGGTGCGTGGAGAAAATGGTTCAAAAGATATTATGTCTTTGGATTTCAACACGTTGGAATATGTGGCGCAAATCAAGCCTAAATTTGCAGCATTAGATGCCGTAAAAAATATAGAACGCCTTGCAGACCGTTTTCCTGTGCTTTTTGCAGCACAAGACAAAGCAGGCGAGTTTTATAGAAAGACTTTTGCAGGGCTTTTTGCTTACGCAACTAACCGTATTCCTGAAATTGCTGATGATTTGTATAGAATTGATGATGCCATTTGTGCAGGTTTTGGTTGGGAAATGGGTCCTTTTGCTACGTGGGACGCTATAGGCTTGGAAACAGGCTTAAAAATCATTGCTGATGGTGGCAAAAAAGCTGCTGCTTGGGTAGATGAGATGAAAGCTGCTGGGCATACTTCTTTCTATAAAGTAGAAAATGGAAAGCAAAAATACTATGATATTCCTTCAAAATCATATAAAAATGTGGCTGGAAGTGATGGAATTATCATTTTGGATAATATCAGAAAGACAAATGTGGTTTGGGGCAATTCTGGTAGCACTATTTTTGATTTGGGAGATGGCGTTTTGGGCTTAGAATTTCATACAAAAATGAATTCTATGGGTGCGGAGATTATTCAAGGCATCAATATGGCTATAGAAATGGCTGAAAAAAGTTATAGAGGACTTGTGATTGGTGGTGATGGAGAGAATTTTTCTGCTGGTGCAAACATAGGAATGGTTTTTATGCAAGCAGCACAGCAAGAATTTGACGAAATCAATATGATGATTGCGCAATTCCAAAATACAATGATGAGAGTGCGTTATTCGTCTATTCCTGTCGTTACTGCTCCTTTTGGCTTGGCTTTGGGTGGCGGTTGCGAGATAAATCTTCACGCAGACCACGTACAAGCACACGCAGAAACGTATATGGGACTTGTGGAAGTAGGTGTTGGGCTTATTCCTGCTGGTGGAGGCACAAAAGAAATGGCTTTGCGTGTTTCTGATGCTTTCAGAGAAGGAGACCCAGAACTTAATATTTTGCAAAGTGCATTTATGAATATTGCCACTGCAAAAGTGGGTACATCTGCACGTGAGGCATTTGATTTGAACTATTTGCGCAACGGAAAAGATAGTATTACCCTAAACCGTTCTAGACTTTTGGCTGATGCAAAAGCAAAAGTTTTGGAACTTGCTGATGCAGGTTATACACAACCAAAACAGCGTACAAACATCAAAGTACAAGGAAAATCTGGTATGGCGTTGTTTTCTGCTGGTATTACTGGTATGAAATTAGGTAAATACATCTCTGAACACGACCAAAAAATAGCTAATAAATTGGCTTACGTGATTTGTGGTGGTGATTTGAGCTACCCACAAGAAGTAAGTGAGCAATATTTGCTTAATTTGGAACGTGAGGCGTTTTTGTCACTTTGTGGTGAGCAAAAAACACTAGAACGCATACAAAGTATTCTGACGACTGGCAAGCCATTGAGAAATTAGTAGTCCCCAAAGGAATAAAGGCAAATACAAAATAAAAGCGGTTGAATTGCGTAAGTAATTCAACCGCTTTTTTATTATTAGACTTCCTGCGAAAGTTGGAATAGTCTAACAATTTAGCAAAAAAGTAGTATTTTTGCAATTATGGAAGGAATAAAATATAATAAATTAGCTAAT